>DNYO01000080.1 GCA_003506795.1 Deltaproteobacteria bacterium | reverse complement strand
AGTATTGCCGTCGACATCGCGAAACAGAATGGATCGAAATTGTATCTTCTTCATGTTATCTCGCTTATCCAGACTTGTGCTGTTGACTATTGTTTCGATCAGGCTACCCTGGACGACCTGGAGAAGAAAAGTTCCATGTCGGCGGTGGAGATGATGGAGAAACAACTGGCGATGTTTCCCGAGGCCAAGTCCATCGAAGTCGAGACCGATGTTAAAAAAGGTGTTCCCTACGAGCAGATCCTTGCTGAACAGAATGAGAAGAAAGCCGACCTCATAGTGATGTCGTCTCATGGGAAGACAGGCCTCCTGGATTATCTGCTGGGAAGCGTGGCAGACAAAGTTCTCAAAGCGGCGGCTTGTCCTGTTTTGCTTATCAGAAAGCCGAAGTGAGACGGTCTCAATCGCCGGGGACGACCGGGCTTTCTGTACGCCCCGGGGATTTGCATAGCATAAAGACACTTATTCGGGGAGGCGGCGCTCATGATAGTAAGAATCGATGAAGACCTGTGCTCGCAGTGCGGGTCTTGTACGGAGATATGTCCGGAAGTCTTCCTTATGGAAGACGACAGGGTAATTGTAAAAATAGGCGAAAAGCCTGTACCACGACAATATGAAGAGGCATGCCGGGAAGCTGCCGACGCGTGTCCAACGGAGGCGATCGCAATTGATTGATAAAGCTATACGTTCGTCAGGAGGGGTGGAGTAATGAACAGATTAGGTCCGTTATTTCAGATAGATGATTGGAAGAAGGAAAAGCACATCCCGGTAATCGATTGTCCCGATAAGGTTGCCGCAGGCAAGCCCTTTGTCATCAATGTGACGATCGGGAAGGAGATCCCACATCCGAATACGTGCGAACACCACATCAAATGGGTCCAGGTTTTCTACAAGCCCGATGATGACAAATTTTCTTACCAGATCGCGCACTGCGATTTCGCGGCCCATGGCGAGTCCGCGGCGGGGCCCGACAAGGGTCCGGTCGTGACCGATCACACCGTGAGTGTGGCCGTGTCTGTCAACAGCAAGGGGAGGGTCTACGCTCTCAGCCTGTGCAACATACATGGCCTGTGGGAGAGTGGTAAGGATCTTCATATCATTTAGGACTCGGGCCGGGTCGAATTCGGTAGGGCAGTCCGGCCACGCATGGCCCTTAAGCCAGGACGCCCGCGGGAAAGGAGGAACATCATGGAAGACGTAAAACGAATTCTCGTCGTGAGCAGATCCACCGAAGAGTGCAAGAAGGCGTTCCATTACGGTGTCTCTCTGGCGAGGGCCTATGGCGCGGAGCTTTCCATACTCCACATCGAATATGACCCTTTCGATAAAGTCGGTCTCCACTATCTTGCCAGCCTTGGCGGTTTTCAGGAGGAGTATCGCGCCCATGAAAAACAGGTAAGGGAAGAGCTGGATGCCATGATACGGGAAGAAAAGGCGGTGGGAATGGCCATCAAGGAAATGGTCGAACAAGGCGAACCAGTCCAGCAGACCATGGAGGCCGTGAAGAAATGCGGGACCGATCTCATTATCATGGCAGCCCACGAAGAGGGGAGGATCGAACGTATGATTTACGGCAGGAGCACCCATGAGATCTTGAGAAGGCTGCCCTGCTCGCTCATGCTCGTGAAGGGAGAATTGTCGCCGTGATCCGCTCGATTACCGGTAACAACCAATGATCCGAATCAAAAGGATTTACGAGGACCCATCTCGTGACGACGGCGTGAGAATCCTCGTAGACAGGTTGTGGCCGCGCGGCCTGAGCCGGGAAGAGGCGAAGGTCGATCTATGGTTGAAGGAGATCGCACCCAGTGATGCCTTGCGCAAATGGTTTGGCCATGACGAGGCAAAGTGGACACAGTTCGAAGAAAGGTATTTCAAGGAGCTCGATGAGAAGGGCGAGATCCTGGAAAGTGTTTCCCAAATGTTGACAAAACGCGTGACCCTTCTCTATGGCGCTAAGGATCAACAGCACAATAATGCCGTTGCCCTGAAGGAATACCTGACCACTCGGGGCGGCAGGATCGGGAGCGTATGAACTTTGTCTGCTGCATCAAGCAGGTGCCCGACACCGCCGAAGTAAAGATCGACCCCGAGACCAACACCCTCATGCGTTCCGGCGTTGAGTCCATCTCCAACCCTTATGACCTCGTGGCACTGGAAACAGCCCTCATTCTGAAGGACAAATACGGCGGGTGGGTGACGGCCCTCAGCATGGGACCACCCCAGGCCGAGCAGGTGCTGAAAGAGGCCATATCGCTTGGTGCAGACGCCGCCGTCCTATTGTCCGACCGGGCTTTCGCGGGCGCGGATACTCTTGCCACCAGCTACACCCTCTACAAAGCCATCCGGAATCTGGACCTGGATCGTCCCGTGGACATAGTGCTCTGCGGAAAACAGGCCATTGACGGCGACACCGCGCAGGTTGGGCCCGGAATTGCCACGCGGCTTGGCTTTACCCAATTTACCTCGGTGATCGAAATACGGGAGTTAAACACATACGACAGGCATATCACGGTGAAGAGGAGGGTAGAGGGAGGGTTTGAGGTTGTAAGAGGCCCCTTACCGACTGTCATTACCGTTGACCTCGGTCTTGCGCGACCGAGAAGGGCTTCCCTTCCCGGGCTGATACTCTCCCTGCGAGCTGTGATCGACAAGTGGGACGCGGATGCCGTCGGGGCCGAGGTGCCAAAAATTGGATTGAAAGGGTCGCCTACCTGGGTGAGGAGGATATTCTCGCCCCCGCTGAAAGAAGGAGGGCCTGTTTTTGACGCCCGCAAGGATCCTGTCCCGGCCGTGGAACGTTTTCTTGACACTATTGTTGCCGATGAGGAGTTGATTTCGGAACTGTTTAAGAACCCGGGAGTCTGATCGAGATGTCACAGAATTCAAAGGGTATCGATGTTGCCGCGATAATTCCCGACCGGTGTATCGGATGCCAGATTTGTGCTGGTGAGTGTCCTGTCGGGGCGATCGAAATGTCCGGGGGTGTGGCGCACATTGACCCTGAGGTCTGCATAGGATGCGGAAAATGCTTTGAGGTTTGCCCTGTCGAAGCGGTCAGCTTTGAGCCGAAAAGACCACAGGAGACCCCGCAGAGAATTCCGGGGGTACCGGAAGAGAGATTTTCCGAATACCGTGGTGTCGCCGTCTTCATAGAAGTGACACACGGACAGGCGGCCCCGGTGTCCTGGGAACTCACGGGCAAGGCAAGGGAGCTTTCGCAGAGGCTTGGCACCGTCGTGATTGCTTTCATTGCCGGCCACGAACTGAAGGAAGTTGTCACGGAGGCTCTGGAGTACGGTTGCGATGAGGTTCACGTCATCGACGATACCCTGCTCGGCTCTTATCTTTCGAGACTGTACGGTAAAGCGGTGACGGATCTTACCAATACCGTAAAACCGGAGATCCTGCTCATGGGTGCCACCGCGCTTGGCAGGGACCTGGCGAGTGTCGTTGCGACAAACGTGGAAACGGGGCTTACCGCGGACTGCACGGGACTGGATATTGATGAGGAAAAGCGCCTGCTTCTCATGACGAGGCCGGCCTTTGGCGGCAATATCATGGCGACCATCTTTTGCGAGAACCATCGTCCGCAAATGAGCACTGTCAGGCCCGGGGTCTTCAGGCCCGGGGAGAGAAAATCCGACAGGACAGGTGCAGTCCATCATTATCCTTTTGTACCTCCCGCCGGGGAGATGCCCGTGATCCTGGATTTCGTAAGGGACAACACCGATGAGACCGGGCTGGATATCGGCAGATTCCCGGCGCTGGTCGTTGTGGGAAAAGGGGCGTGCGATCCCGAGTCGATGCCGATGTTTCAGGAGCTTGCCGACCTTATCGGCGGGGTCGTGGCCTGCTCGAGACCGGTTGTCGAAGCGGGGTTGATGCCCTACGAGCGGCAGGTGGGACAGACGGGGAAGACAGTCGCACCAAAGCTGTACTTTGCTATCGGCGTGTCGGGGGCCGTACAGCACCTTGTCGGTATGCAGGGTTCCCGCAGGATCGTGGCGATCAACTCCGATCCGCATGCACCGATTTTCGGGGTTTCCGATACCGGACTGATCGGGGATTACAGGGATGTGGTGCCTCTTGTGATCAAAGGGCTCAGAGGCCGTTTCCAAACGATAAGGATGAAGTAATATGCGGGAGGAATTTGAGGTAGCCGTTGTGGGAGCGGGGCCTGCCGGAATCAGTGCCGCGCTGGCGCTGGCTGAAAAGGGTATCAAGGTTATCGTTTTTGAACGGGGAGAATTCCCGGGCGCCAAGAACGTATCCGGGGGCGTTCTGTACGGTCACGATCTTGGCGAATCGGTGCCGGATTTCATCAGGAGAGAGTGCCCGGTGGAACGAAATATCGTCGAATCCCGTGTATGGTATCTATCCGTGGACGGCGGGTTCAATGTCTCCTTTCGCGACAGGGCATTCGAGGAGGGACTGTCTTTTAACGCCTTTACCGTGGGACGTGCCAGATTCGACAGGTGGTTTGCCGGGATAGCTGAAGAAAAAGGGGCCCTTGTGGTTTGCGGGACTACGGTCACGGATCTACTCAGGGATGACGGAGGCCGCGTGACGGGCGTCAGGACGGACCGTTCCGACGGGGACGTCACGGCCCGCGTTGTCCTCATAGCTGACGGCATCAACTCGGCCCTGGCGGCAAAAACAGGGTTTCGTCCGGAGCCGAAACCGAACGACGTTGCCCTGGCCGTTAAGGAGGTGATCGAACTTCCGGAAGAGGTCATCAATGAAAGGTTTAACGTTGAGGCAGGCCACGGGGTTACCATCGAGATCCTGGGGGAGATCACCAAGGGAATGGATGGCGTTGCCGTAATATACACCAACAAGAATTCCCTTTCCCTGTGCATCGGAGCCAATCTTTTCGATCTCATGAGCAACACCGTGAGGCCCTACGAGATGCTGGAAGAATTCAAAGCGCATCCCATGGTCGCTCCGCTCATCAAATCGGGGCGTCCCCGGGAATACATGGCCCATTGGCTGGCCGAGGGGGGCTACGATACGATACCGCACCTCTACGGTGACGGCTACCTCATCGCCGGGGAGTCTGGGATGCTGTTCAACGCCCTCCACCGGGAAGGATCGAACATGGCAATGGCCTCCGGGCGCCTCGCCGCACTGACGATCGCCGGTGCGCTGGCGAGAGGCGACACCGGCAGCGAAGGCCTCGCGGGATACGCCGCCGCATTACAGGCGTCGTATGTAATGAAGGACCTGAAGAAATACAGGAGGTTCAACCGGTTTCTCCTGAACCACAAGGAACTCTTCTCGACGCTTCCCCGGCTGGGGGCATCCGCGGCACGGGAGATGTTAACGGTAGACGGAATATCGAAAAAGGAAAAGCAAACCTCCATTCGCCGAAGAATTCAGGGGGCGATCCCGCTGGCAAGGCTGGCCAGGCTTCTGTGGGCCGGCGCAAGGAGTATCGGATGAAAGTCAAGGTTGAGGACAAGCTCTTTCTGGACCGATTTCGGGTGGACGAGGAGGCGCACATCCGGATCATCGACAACGATATCTGTATCAAGAATTGCCTCGACCAGCCGTGCCTGTATTTTTGCCCTGCCAATGTCTACAAACTTGAAAAGGACAGGATCACCGTGGCCTACGAAGGCTGCCTGGAATGCGGTTCCTGTCGTATCGGCTGCCCCCGGCTGAACATAGAGTGGAGATTTCCGACGGGTGGTTACGGCATTGCCCACAAGTTTGGCTAGACAGGCAAGTGGCGGGTGGTGAGTAAATAAACGGCAAAGAAAAAAAGGAGGTTGTATATGCTGCCAATAGCCCCTCTCATGATTGAACACAGACTTATAGAAAAGTTGATCGGGGTGATCGAGAACGAGGTGGACTGGTGCGAACAGAATGGAAACATCAGTATGGAACTTGTTGATATCGTGATAGATTTCATTGGGAATTATGGCGACAGATGCCATCATGGGAAGGAGGAGGGCATCCTCTTCAGGGAGCTGAGGAAGAAACCCATGTCCGCGGAACTCGTTGCGATCATGGAGGAACTGTCGGAAGAGCACCGCGAGTCCAGGGCGAGCGTCGCCCGGTTGGTGGAGGCACGGGACAGGTACATTCAGGGCGATAAAATGGCCTTGCCGGACATCGTTGACCGTTTGCGCTTTATAAAGAGCCTTTATCCTGCTCACATAGAGAAGGAAGATAGAATGTTTTTCCTTCCCTGCATGGATTATTTTTCAGACCAGGAAAAAGAGGCCATGCTCAAGGAGGAGTCGGATTTCGACATGCGCATCATACACCGGATCTACAGGGACAAGGCACAAAAAGCCCGCCAGTTTTTGTCGTGCACGTGAAAAAAACAAAAAGCAAAAAATTATAGGTCCTGTAAGTCGTATAGGACCTATAATTTTTCTAAAGACCAGCATGCTCATTACTTGACCCCGGTTGATATGCCAACCGGGGTTCGTATTTTTTTGTCTCCCGCTCGCAGGGCGAGGAACGGGTGCAAGGCCAAGTTTTTATACAAAAACCGCATCGGATGATATACAATGAAGCGTTTGAAAAGGCGCAGGGACATAAGGATGGAGTGCGAAAGAATAAAAAATATGCCGAAGACGGGACTTGAACCCACACAGGCAAATTGCCTACTAGACCCTGAATCTAGCGCGTCTGCCAATTCCGCCACTTCGGCACGCTATAAAGTTATATGTATGCGACAGATAAGTCAAGAGGTGACGATGAAAATTTTTGAATCTTTCGATGTGGCCGCTAAATTTCCCAATCCTGTACTTACTATCGGAAATTACGACGGCGTGCATATCGGCCACAAACGCATCATCAAGAGGGTTGTAGAAAAGGCCGCCGAGATATCGGGTACCCCCATGCTTATGACGTTTGCTCCTCACCCCCACAGTATTCTCAAACCGGATTCCTACATTCGCCTCATTACACCGCCGTCCGTCAAGGAGCGCCTTGTTGCAGAAAATGGTATCGAGGTTATGTTTGTAATCCCCTTCAGCGCCCGTCTGAGGTCGATAGCCCCGCAAAGTTTTATAGAAGATATCCTTATCGGCAAGCTGGGCGTTGCCGGTGTCATTGTCGGGTATGATTTCCGCTTTGGAAAGGGAGGCGCCGGAGATGTGGAGATGCTCCGCGACTTTGCCCGGAGAAAGGGATTCTATTTCGACGTAGTGGAGGCCATCACCATCGATGACGAAAAGATCGGCAGCAACCGGATACGAAGGCTCATCATGGACGGCGATGTAAAGAAGGCAAATGAGCTGCTGGACCGCCCCCATATGATCGAGGGCGTCGTCGTCCACGGCGTCAACCGGGGGAAGAACATGGGTTTCCCCACGATCAACTTTGAGACCGTTTTCGAACTCATACCCCATAATGGCGTGTATATAACCGAAGTGGAATTCGACGGCAAAAGATGGCCTTCGGTCACCAACATTGGTTTCAACCCCACCTTCGACGGGAAAAAGCTCCTCGTCGAGACACATATCCTTGATTACGTCGGTGACCTTTACGACCGCGATGTAAAGATCTATTTCCACGACCGCATCAGGTCGGAGAGAAAATTCAAGGATATGGCGGAACTGAAAGAAAGGATAACGGCGGATGTCTCAATCGCAAAGGAGTATTTTCAAAACCGCCCGAGCGTTTGAAAACGATAACCAAAAACTATAGGTCTTATAAGTCGTATAAGACCTATAGGACCTACGTTACCTCGCCCCTATCGTGACGTACACTCCCCCGATGATCGGGTCGCTGTCATTGCGGTCCATCAGGACGCGGATCATTCGCTCCTGGATCTTGACGTTCCTCGGGATCAGTTTGATGCCGCTTGCCGCGTAGATGTCCTCCGCGATGACCATTCCCGGTTTCAACTCTTCCAGTGCGATCTTGCACTTGTTCGCTGCAAATTCACGGTCGTTTTCGATGATGTGTTCGACAAGCGACGACGCGACCATGGGGTCGAGGATCCTGTTTGCCGATTGCCTGATCTCACGCAATATGTCATCCCGGGCATGACCGGACCGGCACAGGTCGCTTTGAAGGACAATACCGCGCAGAATGCGGGCTCCGGGAGGTATTTCATTTCCGATAAGACCTTCGGGGGTTCCGGAGCCGTCATAGTTTTCGTACTGATAGTAGATGGCGTCGGCGGACGTTTTGAATCCCGATATCGTGGATATAATGAGAGAACCGATCACGGGATGATGGTTGTAAATGCTGCGGTCGTTCATTACCATGCTGCTCTTGCTCTTGTCGGCAATCGTGTCGGGCAGGCCGATCTTGCCGATTTCGTGAAGCTGGGCTCCGAAGGTGATCCTGGAGGTTTCTTCGTCGCCGATCTCCATTTTCTTGCAGATGTAACGGGCGGCGTCTTTGGCTGCCCGGGCGCGGTCAGCCGCTCCCGGTACCCGCACGTCAATGATCTTCAGGAGGATCTGGGTAAGCTCCTTGAAGTTTCGCTCCAGGGTTTGATTGGCCTCGGCGAGCTTCTCTTTTTCATCGACAACTTCATTCTGAAGCTGTTTGATCCTCAAGAATGCCCGTATCTTGCTCGTCAGGATAACGGGGGGAGTCGCTTTTTCGATGTAGTCGTCGGCTCCGCACTCGAAGGCCTGCACCTTCAGTTTGTCATCCTTCTCCGCGGTCAGAAACAGAAAAAAGGCCGACGCAATCTCGGGGGCGTTGCGGACACGGCGACAAAATTCCATGCCATTGAGGACGGGCATGTCGTAGTCGCTGAGGATAAGATCGGGCCGTATCTCTTTTGCCCGGTAAAAGCCCTCTTCGCCATTTCCGGCCTCGTATATCTCAAAGCCGGGGTAGCGGGCGAAGAATTTCGCAAAGACACTGCGAAAATTGGCATCGTCGTCTGCGAGGAGGATACGTACCACAGGGCTTTCCATTATTTCATTCCAGCTCCCGGCGTAACAGAAGGGGTTTGCGGGACTACGGATTCTTTCTTCGGCGCTGCGTCGGGAGCCGGGGGCGTGATGGCATCCGCCGGTTTTGCCTCCGTCGCCGCGACGAGTATGCTTACCCTCCTGTTGCCATAATCAAGGGGTTTATCAGGGTGTTTGAGATTCCGGTCGGCGAAACCGCGTACCTGGGACACCTGGTCCTTGCCAACCCCGTTTTGTTCAAGGATCCTTCTGGCCATATTCGCCCTGTCGGAACTGAGTTCCCAGTTGGTGTAGTCGGGATTCACGTATGGCCGGGCGTCGGTGTAGCCCTCGATCATGACCTTGTTCTTGAGGTGGCCCACCTCTACCGCCACAAGCTTGAGGAGTTTTATCGTTTCCGGTTTGAGCCTGGCGCTGCCGACATCAAAAAAAAGGCCGTCGGAATTCTCCAGGAGTTCGATACGAAGACCTTCCTTTGTTACGGTGATCTCTATCTTGTCTTTGAATTTATCGAATTCAGGATTGGCCTTTATTACCTCTTCCAGTTTTTTGGCTTCGGTCCTCAGTTTCTCTATCTCGGAGGAGACGGCCGTGGTGGGATTGGGCACGGACCCCGATGAGCCGGGCAGGACGCCGCCGCCCCGGCCGCTGTCGAAGACGCCCGGGTCCTTGAAATACGCTGAAATTGCCTGTTTGACGGTGCTGCTCTGGCCGACTATCCATAAAACGATAAAGAGGGCCATCATGGCCGTGACGAAATCAGCGTAGGCCACTTTCCACGCTCCGCCATGGTGACCGCCATGCCCCCTTTTCTTCTTGACGACGATCCGTACCGGTGTCTGGCGATCGTCCATCGTTACTTGACCCCCTTCACAAAGGACTCCATCTCCTGAAAGGTCGGACGGTAATCATTGGGTATCGATCTTCGCGCGAATTCGACGGAGACTATCGGGTTGAACCCTTTGGCAAGAGAGATGATTCCCGACTTGATTGCATCGTAGACCTTCGACTCTTCTTCGGCGGCAAGGTCCAGATTGGTGGCGAGAGGCTGGATAAAGCCATATGACAGAAAAATACCGAGAAAGGTGCCGACGAGGGCCACCGCCACTTTGTGGCCGATCTCTTCCGGGGGGCCGTTGATCGCCTGCATGGTGATAACGATGCCGAGAACGGCGGCAACGATTCCGAGGCCCGGCATGGAATCGCCGATCTTTTGAAGGATCATGCCCGGCTGTGCCCCTTCCTGGTGGTGCGTTTCTATATCGAGGTCCATAAGACTTTCGATGTCATGGGGGGCGATGCCTCCGAGGACGATCAGCCTGAAGGTGTCTGTCATGAAAGAAATGATGTGATGTTCCCGTGTAACATTGGGATACTTGGCGAAGATCTTACTCTGGTCGGGATGTTCGATGTGGGATTCAAGCGCGATAAGTCCGTCCTTACGCGTCACCTGGAAAATCTCGTACATGAGCCTCAGGAGGTCAAGATAAAGCTGGCGATTGACGCTGCCGCCTTTGAGTGAGGCCAGTGCCTTGGCGATGATCTTCATGAGAAGTTTCTTCGGGGCCGATATGACCATGGCCCCAAGGGCTGCCCCGCCTATAATGAGGAATTCTACCGGCTGGACGATCAATTTCAGGGGACCGCCTTCCAGAACGAAGCCCCCAAAGACTGCACCCAATACGACGATTGCACCAATTATGACAAACATTAAAACCGTATCCTTTTAAGAAGCCCAGTTCCCGATGAGGCCCGGCAGACCAAGAACCCGTCAATACAGGGGCAGTAGCAGTATCCCCTACCGTTACTTCGTAGAATGTTTATCGGATAATAGGAAAAAAAGATTAAGGCAGGAAATGACAAAAAGATTAGCTTTTTCTAAGAAGTCCTACAGGTCAAACAAGCCATATCGTTCCTGTGGAAGATGTCCCTGGAACCCGAAACCCGAAACCGTCTTCTAAAGTTCGTCATGGACGATCTTTCCGTCCACCATTGTGAAGAGGTTCTTGCCTTTTACGGTCATGGCGTGAAAGGGGGTGTTCTTTCCTTTTGATATGAAGGCATTCCTGTTTATGGTCCATTCGCGATTGGGGTCAAAGACGATGAGATCGGCGGGGGCGCCTTCGGCCAGTGTTCCCGACGTGATGCCGAGAAGTTTTGCGGGATTGGCAGTCATCTTCGCCAGGAGTCCCTTCATATCGAGAACGCCCTCGTGGACAAGGTTCAGTGCGAGTGCAAAAGCCGTCTCAAATCCGGAAATACCGCTGCTTGCAATGTCGAATTCCACGTCTTTCGAGGTGACTTCGTGCGGGGCGTGGTCCGTTGCGATTATGTCTATCGTTCCCCTGCGGAGCCCTTCCTTGATGGCTTCCAGGTCATCCTGAGATCTCAGCGGGGGATTAACCTTTGCATTGGTATCGTATGTCAGAGTAGCTTCGTCGGTGAGCGTGAAATAGTGAGGACAGGTATCGCAGGTTACCTTTCTGAATGCCTTCCTTGCACGCTCGATGATCTCGATGCTGCCGGCGGTTGATATGTGGGTAAGGTGAATGGGCGCGTCGACGTATCGGGCTATGACAATATCCCGCCCGACAATGATCTCCTCGGCGATGGCGGGAACTCCCTCGAGCCCGGAGAGCAGGGAAGCCAGGCCTTCATGCACGTACCCTCCAGACAGGGTATCATCCTCGCAGTGTGAGATGACGGGCAGCTTGAAGGTCTTTGCATATTCGAGCGCTTTGCGCAGGAGGCCGGCTCTTCGCACTGATTTGCCGTCGTCGGAGATCGCCACGATTCCGGCTTCGAACATCTCCCCGATCTCCGAAAGCTCTTCTCCCTTGAGGCCCTTCGTAATGGCGCCGCAGGGAAGAACC
>DNYO01000126.1 GCA_003506795.1 Deltaproteobacteria bacterium | reverse complement strand
ATCTCGCGGCGCGTATCGGCCTCGTCGAAATGTTTTATGGAATCGTGCCAGCGCACGTGGTCGTAGCCGTGGATGCCGAGTTCGTGCCCCTCGTCCAGGATCTTCCTGACGAGCGTTATATTCTTTCGTGCTATCTGCGGCCCGGGCAGCACAAGACCGTACATGAGCGTCTTCGCGCCATAGGTGCTAAGGACCCCTACCCGGCCCGCTTTCTTCAGGAAACCCTTACGGGTAAAGACTCTCTTGACTGTCCTGCCCGTGTTGTCCTTTCCCATGGGGACAAAAAAGCTGGCCTTTATATCGTATCGCTGAAAGACGTCGAGGAGGACCGGCACACCGCTGCGCATACCTTCGAAGGTGTCCACATCGACCTTGATCCCTATTATCCCGCTCAAGGCAGCTCCGTCAGTGGCTCTCTGAGGGCAGGCTCGTGGCGAGATAGTAATCGAGGGTCTTGGCCAGCGCGGTGTCAAGGTCGATTCGCGGCTCCCAGCCGATGAGCTTTTTGGCCTTCGCTATTGACGGTACCCTGCGGTCAATGTCCTGGTAGCCCTCTCCATAGAAATCCTGTGAGAAAACCTCGATGATCTCGGAGTGCTTCGTGTAGTGCTTTGTTCTGGGATCGTTGACGAACATTGTTTTCAATTTAACGGCAAGGTCTTTTACCGTCGCCTCGTTCGTGGGGTTGCCGATGTTGAATATCTGGCCGTTGAACATATCGTCCTTGTTCTCCACAATCTTCATCAGGCAGGCGATTCCGTCGTCTATATACGTAAAGCACCGTTTCTGCATGCCGCCATCGACCAGGCGGATGGGCTCGGCGAGAAAAAGGCTGCTGATAAACTGTGTCACCACCCGGGAGCTTCCCTCTTTCTCGGGATCCGTCGTAACCTCGTCCAGCTTAGGACCTATCCAGTTGAAAGGCCTGAAAAGAGTGAACTTGAGCCCGTGCTGAAAACCGTATGCCCAGATGACCCTGTCGAGAAGTTGCTTGGATGCACTGTAGATCCATCGCTGTTTGTTGATGGGGCCGAGAACCAGCGGGCTTTCATCTTCATTGAATTCCGCATCGGGGGACATTCCATAAACCTCCGACGTGGAAGGAAAGAGCAGTCTCTTACCATACTTGACGCAAAGACGGACAACCTTGAGGTTTTCTTCGAAATCGAGTTCAAAAACCCTGAGCGGTTCCCTTACATATGTCATCGGTGTGGCGATGGCAACGAGAGGCATGACGACATCGCACTTCTTGACATGGTACTCTATCCATTCCCTGTTGATCGAGATGTCGCCTTCCACATAATGGAAGCGCTCGTGGCCCAGGCAATCACCAAGTTTGTCGTTGCGGATGTCGAGCCCGTATATCTCCCAATCGGTCTCGTTCAGCACGTGTTCCGTAAGGGCATTACCGATAAATCCGTTCACACCGAGTACCAAGAGTCTCAAGGCTGACCTCCTAAAATTTTGTTTTTCAATACATAAGAAGATACCAGCTCGGCGGCCTCGATCTCCTTTTCTCCTTCAAGCTGCACCGAGATAAGGCGCAAAGACCCGGAGCCCGTCCTCACGAGAAGCGGATGTTCCGATATGACCGTCCCGGCAGGGGCGTTCCTGGGGGACACGTTTTCGGGGTACGCCTTCCAGACAAAGAGCCTTTTTCCTTCAAAGTAGGTAAAAGCCCCCGGGTAGGGATGGGTGACCGCCCGCGTAAGGTTGTATATCGACAGGGAGTCCTTCGCCCAATCGATGAGGCCGTCCTCGGGTTTTCGGCCTCCGAAATAGGATGACGGTCCGGTCTGCGCCGTTCGGGTAAAAGTCCCGGCCTCGAAGTGCGGAAGGATATCCTGCATGAGTTCCCGTGCAGCACCGACGAGTTTCATGTAAACGGAAAACACAGTGTCCTCGAAAGTGATGGGAACCTCTTTCTGTGACACGATATCGCCGGCATCGGGCTTTTCCACCATGCAATGAAGGGTGACCCCCGTGCGGCTTTCCCCCGCTATGAGGACCCAGTTGACAGGACAACGGCCGCGATACTGCGGCAGGAGCGAGCCATGGAGATTGAAGGCGCCGATGCGCGGTATCTCGAGTATGGCGTTGGGAATCATTTTACGGTAGTAGAAGGAGAATATAATATCGGGGCGTATATCGCGGATTATCGTCATCCACCGTTTGTCGGTGAGACTTTCGGGCATGTACACGGGGATGTCATATTCCCTCGCAAGTTCCACGGGCCTGCGGAACCACAGCTCCTCACCGGGATCGTCCTCGTGGGTAAAAAGGCAGGCAACGTCCGTGCCGGCGCCGAGTAGTTCCTCCAGGCAAACGTAACCGATTTCCTGGTACGCAAATACGACTGCCCTCACAGATATTCCTTCTTGATGATGTACCGCGGACGCCTTCTGACTTCCTGGTAGATTCTTCCGACATATTCGCCTATAACACCGAGGGCAAATATCTGGATGCCGATGAAGAAAAAGAGCACACCGAAGAGGGTGAAGGTGCCCTCGCCTTCAGGGCCGATAAAGAGACGCCTTGCCATCAGGAAGACGGCGAAGGCAAGGCCGAGAAAGGCAATGGCCACACCGAGCATGCTGATGATCTGGATAGGCAGGAGGGAAAAATTTGTCATGAGGTCGAAATTAAGCCTGAAGAGCTTAAAGGGGCTGTATTTGGATGTTCCCTTCTTTCGTTCCGCGTGGCCGACCTCTATCTCGGTGATCTTTTTCGCGAACGTATTGGCGAGCGCCGGGATGAAACTGGACGACTCCGGACACATGTTCATGTAATCGACTATATTGCGCCTGTATGCCCTGAGCATACATCCGTAATCCTTGAGCCTTACACCGACCAGCTTTGCCGTGATCCTGTTTACAATATAGGAAGGCAACGTGCGAAACAGGGAGTCCTTCCTGTCTTTTCTGTAGGTGGCGACCACCTCGTATCCTTCTTCCGCCTTGGCTACAAGCCTTGGAATCTCTTCAGGCGGGTTCTGCAGGTCGGCGTCAATGGTCACGACGATCTCGCCCTTCGCGAAATCAAAACCCGCAAAAAGGGCCATGTGCTGGCCGTAATTCCTGTTGAATTCTATAACCTTGACGCGTCCGTCCCCACGATGGAACTCCTCAAGGAGAACCTCCGTCCTGTCTGTGCTCCCGTCATTTATGTAGATGATCTCATAAGGCTTCTGCAAGCCCGCGAGCGCGTCATGGAGCCGCGTATTCAGTTCCGGCAGGGATTCCTCTTCGTTCAGAACGGGAACAAGCACGGAAACGTAGGGTATCTCATCCATTTTTCCTCACATAGAAAATATACTG
>DNYO01000242.1 GCA_003506795.1 Deltaproteobacteria bacterium | reverse complement strand
GTCTTTTCATAATTACATGTATGTATGCTTTCCTTGCAGGAGGAAGCTGACCCCCAGGAAGGTAAAAAGGACGAGAAAGAAACCGAGGATCATCATGTATGCCGTCTTTCTTCCCCGCCATCCGAGGGCGAGCCTGTTATGAAAGAGGATCGCATAGACTATCCATGTGATGAGCGACCACGTCTCCTTAGGGTCCCACCTCCAATATGAGCCCCACGCAAAACCGGCCCAGATCGAACCGGTTATGATCCCAGCGGTGAGGAAGGGAAAACCAAGGGACATGCACCTGTAGTTGATCCTGTCCAGGGTCTCCAGGGAAGGAAACCTGGCGGAAAAGAGAAAGGATTTCTTTCTCTTGATCTCTTTTTCAATGACCAGATAGAGAAGGGAGATAAAGAAGCCGACGACGAAAATCCCGTTGCCCACAAAGGAAAGGACGGCGTGGACGGGAAGCCATGCACTCCTGAGCACCGGTATCAGGGGCTTGATTTCGCTGGGAAAATTGAGGGACATGATAACGATGAGGGAAACAAGGGGCGCTATGATGCTTCCTACCATCTGAACGCGGTATGCCCTCCTGATGTAGATATAGAACCCGGCAACGCACAGGGCGAGGAAGGAAAGGGATTCATAAATGTTTGTGATAGGCGTGTAGCCGGCCTCGAAATAACGGGCCAGCGCGGATATGAAGTGGACTACAAAACCTGCCGCAAGGAGATAATACCCCGGTTTCTCGAGGCGGCTCTTGTCTGCGGCGAGGCTCAGGGCATAGACGAACGTTGAGGCAAGATAAAGGCCGAGGGCTGCATAGTAAAGGTATACGTTCATCGCACCCGGTCACCGAGGATTTTCTTCATACCTTTAAGCCCCGTCCTTACCACGTCACTGATATCCATGGCTGCGATATACTTCATGATTGTCCTGCGTTTTCTTCCATCGGGAACGGTGTCCAGGAGATGCTGTCTCAATGCGCCGATGATGCGGGTATAGGCAACATAATCTTTCGTTACCGTTTTTTCGATGGCTTGTCGCAGTTTCTTCGATGCCAGGGGAAGACGGCCTGATGTGGATATGGCTATAGTGATGTCACCTTTTTTGATGATGGAGGGAACGATGAAATCGCATTCCTCCGGTTTATCGACAACATTCACAGGGACGCCCCGGGCGGCGGCATCCTTCCTGACGGCCCCGTTGGTATCTCTGTCGTCGGTACAGGCGAAGACGACAGCCGCCCTGTCCAGATCACCGTAACGGTATGTGCGCGGCAGGATGCGAATGGCGCCCGTATCGGCCAGATGTACCAGTTTCTTTGTTGCCCGGGGGCTGATGACCGTGACCGAGGCATGGAACTTAAGAAGCATCAGGGCTTTTCGTTCGGCGACGCTTCCTCCGCCGACGATCAGGCATTCCTTTCCGGCGACGTCCAGAAACAGGGGATAATAGTGATGTCGGTCAGTATCTGATTTCAAAGGTAAGAAACCCACCGGTATAATCTTCCCAGGAGACGTCGGCATGTTCGACAAGGGCGCCGCGAGGGCCGCTACGCGACCACTGGACCAGCTTCTCGACAGCGTCTTTGGGTCCTTCGCAGACCATCTCAACGCCGCCGTCAGGGATATTCCTGACCCATCCTGTAAGGCCGAGACTCTGCGCCTCCCTCTGTGTGCTGTAACGAAAGTACACGCCCTGAACTATGCCGTGGACCATTATATGTGCCCGTGCTTTCATTGCGCCAAAAAGAAGAACCTCCGTATACCAAAACCACGCCAACGCCCGTCTGTAAACATTTTATTGTTGGTAAAGGTTTTTTGTATTATACTTATCACAACATTCCCATAAAATCCAGCCGAGTTGCCATGTGGGGGAAAGACGAAATGTACAGACTGGGCATAGACATCGGTTCCGTGAGCGTCAACGTAGCAATTGTCAATGAAAACCGGAAAGTTGTCAAGTCGCGCTATATCCGTCATAAGGGGAAACCTTTTGTAGCGGCGAAAGAAACTATTGAAGAGGCCGTGGGCGCCTACGATGTGGAATTCATCTCCACGACGGGCACCGGGGCGAAGGTGTTCGCTTCCCTTATCGGGGCTCCTTTCATCAATGAGATCGTGGCCATATCACGGGCAATGGGCCATTTGTATCCATCGACGGGAAGCGTTGTGGACATCGGCGGTGAAGATTCCAAGCTCATCATATTTGAGCCTTCGGGCAGAAAGAACGCTCCGCTTCGCGTGAAGGACTTTTCGATGAACGCCCTCTGCGCGGCGGGTACCGGGTCTTTTCTTGACCAGCAGGCATCGAGGCTCAGGTTTACGATAGAGGAATTCAGCGACGTAGCCCTCAAGGCAAAGAACATCCCCAGGATAGCGGGGCGGTGCACTGTCTTTGCAAAGTCGGACATGATCCATCTCCAGCAGATCGCGACACCCGATTACGAGATCGTGGCGGGCCTTTGCTACGCCCTGGCCCGGAATTTCAAAGGCAACATCACCAAAGGGAAGGATTTGAGGACACCCGTTGCCTTTATTGGCGGTGTCGCGGCGAACGCCGGTATGAGGGGCGCCATTAAAGAGGTCTTTGAGCTGACGGATGAGACATTTTTTGTACCTGAGAATTATACCTGCGTGGCGGCGGTCGGGGCTGTTTATGCGGTCCTGGATGACCCTTCGCTCAAGGTGACCTTTGCCGGGCTCGACAGGCTCAATGAATACCTCCTCGAAAAGAGGAGCGATGCCACCCACGAACCCCTTTCCCTATCCGCCGCGAACATGAACATCGCCTACGACATGAAGCCCATCACCGAAAAGACGAAAGTCTATCTGGGCGTGGACGTCGGATCCATCAGCACGAACCTTGTCCTTATCGATGAAGAAAGGAATATCCTGTCCAAGAGATATCTCATGACGGAAGGCAGGCCGCTGGAGGCTGTCAAAAGAGGTCTGGCCGAGATCGGAGACGAAGTCGGTGATAAAGTGGAGATTATCGGTTCCGGTACAACGGGTTCGGGGCGCTATCTCACGGCGGATTTCATAGGTGCCGACATAGTCCGGAACGAGATCACCGCCCAGGCTCAGGCCGCCATCGATATCGACCCATCCGTGGATACGGTCTTCGAGATCGGCGGGCAGGATTCAAAGTATATCAGTGTGGACAACGGCGTCATCGTCGATTTTGAGATGAATAAGGCCTGTGCGGCCGGAACGGGGTCTTTCCTTGAAGAACAGGCGGAGAGACTCGACATCTCGATAAAGGAAGAATTCGGTGCCCTCGCGCTCAGTTCGAAAAAACCTGTCAAGATGGGAGAGAGATGTACGGTTTTCATAGAATCCGACGTCATCCATCAGCAGCAGCGCGGCGCCGACAGGGAAGATATAGTCAGCGGTCTTGCCTATTCCATCGTGCAGAACTATCTCAACAAGGTCGTGGTCGACAGGCGGGTCGGCAAGAGGATTTTCTTTCAGGGTGGTACGGCCTTTAATAAAGGTGTCGTTGCCGCTTTCGAAAAGGTTCTCGGCATGCCGATTACGGTGCCTCCCCATCATGATGTGACCGGGGCCATAGGGGTCGCCATCCTTGCGATGAAGGAGAAGACCTGGGAGAAAAGCGGCTTCAAGGGTTTTGACCTCAGCAAGCGGCCTTACACGGTTGACACCTTTGAATGCAAAGGGTGTGAGAACCTCTGCGAGATACGCAAAGTGATCGTCGAAAACGAGACTCCCCTCTATTACGGAAGCAGGTGCGAAAAATACGACGTGGTGCGCAGGGGCGAAAAGAAGGACATGGCCGATCTCTTTTCCATGCGCGAAGAGATACTCAATGAAATCTACGACAGGAAGGCAGGTACGCGCACGATAGGCATACCAAAGGTCCTTCACATGCACGAACTTCTTCCTTTCTGGAAGAGCTTCCTCACCGAACTGGGCTTTGACGTCGTGGTTTCCGACATGACGAACAAGAAGACGGTCAGGGACGGTGTCGAGAACATCATCGTGGAGAGCTGTTTTCCCATAAAGCTCGCGCACGGACACGTTGTAAACCTTCTTCAAAAGGGAATCGACAACATCTTCATCCCCAGCGTCATCAGCCTGAAGAAACCTTCGAAGCACGCCAGGAACTCCTTCGCTTGTCCCTATGCCCAATCGCTGCCTTATACGATCAAGGGATCCATCAATTTTGAGGATAAGGGCGCCAGCGTCATGACGCCGATCATTCGTTTCGGGGAAGGGAATGATATTGTCCTTAATGATCTTGCAGAGTACTTCAAACCCTACAAGATATCGAAACGAAACGTGAAGAAGGCCTTTGATGCGGCGATTCAGGTCCAGGACTCCTTTTATCGGCGCCTGACGGAGATGGGCAGTGCCTTTCTCTATTCCATGAAGGAAAACGACAAGGTCATGGTTATTATCGGCAGGCCTTACAACAGTGCCGATGCGGGGGCCAACCTTAATATCCACAAGAAACTTCTCAGTCTCGGCGTCCCGGCGATACCCATGGATATGCTGCCCGTGAACGAGATGATCGAAGACCCTGCCGATCTGGAACACATGTACTGGGGGTACGGCCAGAAGATACTGAGGGCGGCGCGTGCGGTAAAGAATAACCGCAACCTCTACGCCATATACGTGACGAGCTTCGGGTGCGGCCCCGATTCCTTCATAGCACACTTCTTTAAGAGGATAATGGGAAACAAACCTTACCTTTCCCTTGAGATCGATGAGCACAGCGCCGACGCCGGGGTCGTCACGAGGCTCGAGGCGTTCCTCGACAGCATCAATAACGCCCGGTTTGATGAAGAGATCATCGAGCGCACGGTAACGCCTTTCGCGATAAATGGACAGCGCAGAAAAATCTATGTGCCCTACATGTCCGATCATTCCCGGACCCTTGCGGCCGCGTTCAGGGCCTGCGGCGTCGATGCGGAGGTCATGAAGGAATCAACGGAAGAGACCGTGTTGGTGGGTCGAAAATTCACATCGGGTAAGGAATGTTATCCCTGCATTCTCACCACGGGAGACATGCTGCGCACCGCCCGGAGCGATGCTTTCGATCCGGATCGGAGCGCGTTTTTCATGCCCTCCGGCGAAGGTCCCTGCCGCTTCGGCCAGTACAACCGTTTCCATAGAATGGTGCTCGATGAGGCCGGTTTTACGAATGTGCCCATCTATGCGCCGAACCAGGACCACCGGTTTTACAAGGAACTTGACATCGTCGGCGGAAAATTCACCCGTCTGGGATGGAGGGCCGTAGTGGCCGCCGACCTTTTGACCAAGATACTCCACGAGATGCGCCCCTATGAGACGACGCCCGGAGAGACAGACAGGGTGTATGACGAGGCGCTATCCCGGGTTTGCCGTTGTATCGAGAATGGAGCCGGAGACATCGATACGGTCTTGAAGGACGTTCTCGGGAAGTTTTCGGCGATAGAGCGCCGTCAGGAAAAAAGACCGACGATAGGGCTTGTGGGGGAGATATACATACGCTCCAACAAGTTCAGCAACTCCCAGCTTATCAGGACGGTGGAGGATCTCGGTGGCGTAGTGTGGCTGGCGCCCGTTTCGGAGTGGATTTCCTACGTGAACTACACGGGTAAGAGAAAGAGCAGGAAGCGGGACACTCTGCTCGGTGTCCTTGGTTTTATCATAACCCAGTATATTCAGAACAAGGACGAACACCTGATGGAGGACATCTTCGTACCCTTCATCAAGTACGGTCCGGAACCCAAAATAAAGGACATCCTTGAAAAGGCAAGCCCCTATATTCACGACAGTTTTGAAGGCGAGGCCGTCCTCACCGTGGGCAAAAGCGTGGACTTCGCCCACAAGGGCGTGGCGGGGATCATCAATGCCATGCCGTTCACATGCATGCCCGGGACGGTATCGAGTGCCATCATGCGTCTCATCCAGAACAACCACGATTTGCCCGTTATCAACATAGCCTATGACGGTCAGGGTTCCACGAACATTCTGACGAGGCTTGAGGCGTTCATGCACCAGGTGAAGGAGCACGCCAGAGATTAATGGGCAATCCGCTTGTCGACATAATCATCATCCTCGTACTCCTCATACTGAACGGGGTCTTTTCCGCCGCTGAAACGGCCATCATCGCTTCACGCGTGAGCAAGATAAAGGAACTTCTGAGGAAAAGGAAGGACCGGAAAACGGAAATCCTTCTGCAGATGAAAGAGAACCCCGAGCGCTTTCTCTCAACCGTGCAGATAGGCATTACCCTCTTCGGCACCCTGGCGTCGGCCATAAGCGGCGTCATGGCGGCAAAGTATCTTATACCTTTCATTGCCAGGGTCGAGTTCCTGAAACCCTTTTCGGAGTCCATCGGCCTGGCTGTTCCCGTGGTTATCCTGACGTATCTCTTCATCGTCTTCGGAGAGCTGGTACCCAAGTATATCGGTCTCAACTACAAGGAAAGGGCCGCCCTTGCGATAATCCCTTTCTTCAGCCTCGTGTCGCGTATCTTTTCAATCTTCGTTACCTTTCTTTCGGTCACGACTATGTTTTTCGTCAAGGCGCTGAACCTCAAAAAGGTAGAGGAGCATGTGGGTGCCGGCGAGATCAAGATCCTCCTGGAAGAGGGGAGGCGAAAGGGTGTTTTTGACAAGACCGAAGAGGAACTGATCAACAGGGTCTTTCGTTTCGGTGACCGTTCCGTCAGAGAGGTGATGGTGCCGCGCCCGAATGTCTATGCCATCGATGCCGACGACAGCACGGAGAAAATTCTCGACTATATCATCGGAAATGAATTTTCCCGTTACCCCGTGTACCGGGAAACCTTCGATAACGTCATCGGTTTCATCTATCAGAAGGACGTATCGCGGCACATATGGAGGACCAAGGAACCCTTCCAGCTGGAGAAGCTCCTGAAGCGCCCCTTCTTCGTCCCCGCCACGATGGAAGTCAGCGCTCTCCTCAAACAGATGCAGCGCACGCGCCGCCACCTGGCCGTAGTCATCGACGAATACGGCACCGCGATCGGGATCATTACCCTGGAAGATATCATGGAGGAGATCTTCGGCGAGATCATGGACGAAACCGACGTGGAAGACAAGATTGAGCGCCACCGTGACGGATCATATCTCATAGACGCCTCCTATTCCATAAGAGACCTGAATAACCGCCTCGACCTCGATCTGCCCGAATCCCCCGACTACGAAACACTGGGCGGCTTCATAACCACCCAGCTCCAGGGCCTCGCCAAAGGCGGAGAGGTCATTTATTACGCCGGCTACCGTTTCACCGTCGTCGACATAGACGGCAGAAGGATCGTCAAGATCAAGTTCGAAAGGTCGAAGTGAGAGACATCCTGTAGCTCGTCGTTCCGCTGATATCCCGTATCGTATTCGTCAAGAGAACCTGCCACCGGGGCCTTGCCGAACTCTACACGCGGTTTCATGTACGGCTGATCCCCCGTCGCATCCCATCTGTCATCCGGTATGGCCTGATTGCAACATTTCCCCCCGGTCTTCATCCTTGAGTACTAGAATCGCTCATCCAGTCAATTCACCGAGGCGGTCCTATCCTCTGTTTGTTTCCCGCTTGGGATGGGTCACACCTGTATTCTCGATCTCTTGAGAGGAAGGCATTGTCCCGGGGGATTTTCGGGAAGAGAATGGCGGACAGGGGACATGGATTGCGAAGGAGGGGCACGGCCGTGACAAACAAGGAAGGAATGTACGAGATAAGAAATACGACGGAGGGTCTCCGATGAGTCTGTTTGATTTTTACCTGAACTTTCTGTTGCTGCTTGACCTGTCGCTGCTATTACTCATTGCGATAGGGTTGTTTCGTATAAGTGACAGCACAAGTTTCTTTTACAGGCTCCTGACGCCCGTTCAAAACGCCCCGGAAAAAACAAGGGATCTGATTCATAACGGGAGAGCTGTTGGTACCGTAATCGTCCTGTCTTTCATGTTGCTGTTCTGGGTCACTTGCTTTAACCCCTGGCATGCCTGGACAGGGCTTTTCGGGACACTGGCGATCGCGTTCCTGTGTTTCAGAAGGGTGACGCCCCTTCAATTCGTATTGCTCTCATCCCTGATGATCCTGAGTTGCCTGATAGCGTTCCGCATAACGGAATTCTCGATTATCTATCTGCTGTCTATGGTCCCGCTGACAGCTTCGTATTTCGCGAACCGTTTTATTCTATTGGGAGTATTCAGGTCCGAACGAACCACAACCGCGATATCGACCCTTCTTTTGTTGTTTCTGGTGCTTGGTTTATTGATAGCGACTGCGCCGATTTCATATAGGCTGAAGGGATTGGGCTGGTTTTGAAGATGCATGCAGGACATGGAAAATGACAATTAGAACCGGGGGAGGTGCGCAGTGCCAAAGGTCACAGTATATGTGAGGGTTCCCACGGCGGATTCCTTAAAAACAGATACCTACAATCATTCTTTCATTCAGCTTGGAGACAGTTCGACGGAGGTGTATGGTTTTGAGCCGGCAGGGCGACCTACCGTGACACAACCGGGGAGAGTAGCCAATGACGGCTGGCGACTGAAGGCGGGCGACTATCAGGCGAAGATGACATTCGAGGTGACCGATGAGCAGTACGGGAGGATAGTCGGCGACATCAATAAAGCCATCAAGGATCCACCGAACTATCATGTGCTTGCGGCCACCTCTGATGACAGCACCGATCGTCAATGCTCTATGTTCGTAAACGATCTGCTCAAATCCGCCGATGTTCAGACTAACCTCGTCAACTACGAAACGCCTTATTCTCAGTTTGGCTATATCAAGATGAAAGAATTGTACGACTCGATGAAGAATTCGATGCCCGATTTGAATGACAAAATCGACATAGACAAATTTATCACTGATTTCCGGGGTGTCCCTTTTTCTTCGGTTGAGGATGTTCTGAAAAGTTACGCGGAGACGCGCAGAGTTGATGGCAATCTTCCGCTCGCCGCCATTACGGATAACGATGAAGCAGGGCAGGACGGCGCAGGTCCGGTGGAAATCGCCGCTCTGGAGAATGATCCGGAGGACGAGGAGGATATGTACGCATATTCATCTTTCTATCCGGGGTGTTGAAGATGTGCACATACGGTGTAGAAGCTGAATAAGAATAGCCGGACCTTTTCTTTCCGGGTGATCGGCCGGCGGTGATCTTTCCTGGATTTAAAGTCTTCGCCGGAATGACGGATATTTGGAGTGTCCCCTATATCCCAAAATCTCCATGCATCCGAGATTGAGGATCTGGGCTCAGGAAGGGTCTGGTGGGTGAAGACCGACATATTTCCTGGGTCCCGGCCCGCGCCGGGATGACGAAACGAAGAGAGTCCTAGAAAACGACCGCCTTCGCCGGTTTCAGGAGCAGGGCTTCTGTGTGTTCACGTTCTTTTTCCAAACCCTTTTTGCCCATCATCGCCTTTGTGTAGATCTTGCCCTGTTCAACGCCTGGCTGGTCGAAGGCGTTGACGCCGAGGAGGTGGCCCATGATGGCGGTGACCATTTCGAAGAGGTAGAAGAGGGCGCCCAGGTTGTAGTCGCTGACCTCATCGAGGGTGAGGGAAATGTTGGGGGTTTGGGCTTCCGTGAGGGAGAGACGGGTACCCAGAAATTCGGCATGGAAGAGGGACTTCATGTTCTTGTTGGCGAGGTATTGCACGTCCTCAAGGTAGTCGAAGCTTGCCGGGATGGGGACTTCCTGCGTTGCGCTGTAAAGGAGGATGATGCACTTGTCTTTGGGGCCGTCCACGTAGAGCTGAAGCTGGGAGTGCTGATCGGTGACGCCCACGGATTTGGTGGGTGTCGGGCCAAGACCTTTTTTGCCCAGGCTTTCAGCCTCGAGCTGTCTGAACCAGTCCGCGAATCCGGACAGCCTTTCACAATAGGGCATGACGACA
>DNYO01000031.1 GCA_003506795.1 Deltaproteobacteria bacterium | reverse complement strand
AAGGCTTCGGCCTCTTTCAAGGCCTTCTGCGTTTCTTCGAGCTGGGTCTTGACAGTCTGGTGGCGCTTTGCGAGGTAGCTTTTCAAGGGTTTTCCGACAAAATAGATGAGAAGACCCACGAGAACTGCAAAATTGAAGAACTTGAAAACGAAACTCCAGATTGACTCGCCGCCAGCTGCCATCAGATACTCCTTTGCAGAATCTTTTGCGCCGCTTCCGACGAAAGTTTGCCAACATCGGCTTTCAACGCATCATAGACCTTCTTGCCTTCCATTTCTATTTCACTTTTGATCCTGGCAAGCTCTTCGGCCAGCTCGCTTCTCGCTTTTTCGATCACGTGCACGGCTTCTTTGTTTGCCTCCGAGAGGATGGCATCTTTGCTGCCGATGATGGGCTTTCTCTTCTCAAGAGATGTGGACTCATAGGATTTTCCGAGGTCCACCGTCTCCACTTTTGCCCGTTCAACACCATCCGACAAGCCCTGGAGCGCGTTCCGGCGCTTGTCGAGTGCCTTGAGAACCGGCTTGAAAAGAAGGAAATTGAGGATAAAAAGAAGGATCAGGAAGTGAACAAACTGGTACAAAATGGTCACATCGAAGTTAATCATAGGGAATTCCTAATTAGATTGGCATTTAACTATCCGTAGGTTTTTAACACAATTCCCGAAGGCATTTCAATTATTTTGTTACATATTTTCAAGAAATGTTGCCTGCAGGGGATTTAAGCGTGATAAGGGCCGTTATTTCAACCCGTTATCAGTTCGGATAGACGCTCCAGGTCTTCCCGTGAGTAGAACTCTATGATAATCTTGCCGCGATTCTTCCTCAGCGTGATGTTTACCTTGGTCTGCAGGGCCTTCACCAGCGCCTCTTCAAGCAATGACACGCCGGGCTCCCTGGGATCGGCCTTCTTCCTGACCTGTCTCTCCAGCTCACGGACTGACGTACCGTCCCGGAGGACCCTTTCGACGAACCTTTTTTGCTCTCTTTCGTTTTTCAAGGAAAGGATGACACGTCCATGACCCTGGGTAAGTTTTCCATCCGTCATGAGTTCCCTCACCCAGTCGGGCAATTTCAGAAGGCGCAGGCAGTTCGTGACGGAGCTGCGATCCACCCCCATCTTCCTGGCAACCTCTTCATGGGTGTAGGCAAACTCTTCGACAAAGCGCTCATAGACCGCTGCAATCTCCAGGGGGTTCAAATCCTCTCTCTGGAGGTTTTCCATGAGGGCTATCTCCAGGGCCTCCTTATCGTCAACATCCCGCACCATGGCCGGGACTTCCCTGAGACCTGCCAGAATAGCGGCACGGTAGCGCCGCTCCCCGGCGATGATTTCATAGACCTTCTCCTTCCGTTTCAGGATGATCGGCTGGAGAAGCCCTTTTTCACCGATAGAAGCAGCCAGTTCATCGATCCCTTTTTCATTCATCCGAACGCGTGGCTGGGCCGGGTTCGGCACGATCTGATCGATGGCGATGAGTCGTGTCGATCCCTTTTCCTCGATGTCCTTGAGTATGGCGGAGAGTCCTCTTCCCAGCGGGTCTTTCTTCACGCCTCGCTCCTTTTTTCCAGAATCTCCGAGGCCAGCCTGAGATAGCTCTCGGCGCCCCGTGAGCTTATATCATAAAGGAGCGCCGGCTTGCCATGACTTGGCGATTCGCTGAGTTTCACATTCCTCGGGATGACGGTCTTGAAAACCGTATCGTTGAAACATTTGGTCACCTCTTCCCAGACCCTGAAAGAGAGGTTATTCCTCCGGTCGAACATGGTGAGCAGTATCCCGAGCACTTCGAGGCCGGGGTTGAGCTTTCTCTGAATGATCGATATGGTTCGAAGAAGCATGGCAAGCCCCTCCAAGGCAAAATATTCGCATTGAAGGGGTATGATAACGCAGTCCGAAGCGGCGAGGGAATTGATGGTCAAAAGCCCCAGTGAAGGGGGACAGTCAATGAATACGTATTTATAGGTGTCGCCCAGCTCTTCTATGGCTTTTTTGAGGGCATATTCCCGTTCGCTTGCATCCAGGAGTTCAATCTCGGCACCGATGAGGTCGGGGTGAGCGGGAACGATATCGAGATAGGGAATGGCGGTTTGCCGTATCACTTCGTTTATGCTGTTCTCGCCTACAAGCACGCGGTAAATATTGCCGGCCACGTTGCTGTAGGAGATCCCGAACCCCGAGGTCGTGTTGCATTGGGAGTCCATGTCGATGATGAGGCTCTTGTGTTCGGATACAGCAATGGATGCCGAGAGGTTGACCGCTGTGGTCGTTTTGCCAACCCCGCCCTTCTGGTTCGCGATGGAAATTACCATGACAGTTTCATTACCATACCACATTACCGAGCACTAGGAAATTTTTTTGTATATGAGAAGCCGGTAGTCCTTCGCAACACCGGGCAATGAATAGGAAAGGGTGTTTTCGAGCAGATAGCCCCGCGCTTCCTTACCGCCCTCCCGTCTTCCCTTTGTGATAAAGACAAGTCCTCCCGGGACGAGATGCCTGTCGGCGGCTGCCAGGATCGCTTCGGTTGTCCCGTATGCCTTCGCAACGAGACCATCCGCATTGAGAGGGTCGATCACCTCTATCCTTCCCTCGAGAGGCAGGAGGTTGCGAAGGTCAAGTGTGCGCCGGACGTGACGCTGAAACTGGATTTTTTTGAGATTGCTGTCCACGGAATGCACCACGACGGCCTCGTTGAGGATCGCAAGGGGAACGGCAAGGATGCCGGACCCCGAACCGACGTCCACAAGACGGCGCCGGTCCCCGACAAAGGTATGGAGAAAGAACGAGTCCGCGAGCAATTCCCTGCAGACCCGGGCAATGTCCTTGAGACCCACGAGGTTCATCTTCCGGTTCCAACGGTCGAGCTCTTCCAGAAAACGCAGAATCTGCATCAAACCCGCCTCTTCCACGGGTATATGAAAGTACTCCAGAGTCTGCCCTATCAATCGTTCCAGATCCACGCGTTAAAGAATAGCATAATTTTTTTTCTTCTGTTATACTAAGCCCATGCGAAAATTTGTCTTGCTTTTAATTGCCTGTTTTATGCTGGTTTCATGTTCGTCAAAGGCGCCGAAGAAAACCGAAAACCCCGTCGATCTTTACGTTGCCGGCGTCAGCCTCATGAACACCAAGAAGTACGATAAGGCCATCGAAAAATTCAACGCGATCCGAGAACAATACCCCTTCGATCCCATGGCCCTCGTCGCCGCCATCAAACTCGGTGACACGTACTTCCTCAAGAAAGACTACGTCCTCGCAGCCGGCACCTACGAAGACTATTTCAAGGCGCATCCCGACGAAGAGAATATCCCCTATGTGCTTTTCCGCCTCGGAGAATGCTACGAAAAACTCTCACCAAGCGTCGACCGGGACCAGGCCAATACGATTAAGGGCATCGAAAGGATCACCTACCTCAAGAACCGCTACCCCACGAACTCCTATGCAAGGGAATCCGAGACCAGGTTGAAGGGATTCATACAGAAGCTTGCCGACCGCGAGCTCTATGTCGGGGAGTTCTATGTCAAAACGGCCCAGTATAATGCGGCCATCATCAGGCTCGAAGATATGCTCAAGCGCTATCCCGATTCAAAGAACACCGACAAGGCGCTGTTCTACCTTACCACCGCTCACCGGGAACTGGGCAATCAGGCTAAAAGCGACCAATATCTCGACAGATTGCGCAAGGATTACCCGAAAAGCATTTACGCCCGGGCGACCGTGAGGGAGCGCAAGACACTCAAGATGATACAGGCGGAGCAGAAAAAACCCGGCCCGGCTGCGCAAACATCGATGCAAACGAAACCGAAAGAAACCCCTTCAGGAGGGCTTGCGGCGGTGGAGACGGGCACGCTGATAGGGGCCGTCTCAGGGCCTGTGATGGCGCAAACGCCAACCCAGACGCCCCAATACACCGAAAAGAAAAAGAAGGAGATCGATTTAAGACCTCCCGAACCGACTGCGGTAGCACAACCGACTCCGGCAGCTGCTCCGGTACAGACGACTCAGGCAGTGCCTAAATCTCAGGGGTCCCAGCCTGTGAACGTCGCCTCGGTACCGCCGGCGACAGAGGGACAGACAGAAAAACCATCCGGGGAAAAGGCGGACAAAGCCAGGACACCCGACAAGGGGGGATTGGCCTTCCTGGACCAGAAGAAACCTATAGATATCGTTTCCGACACGATGGAGGGCTTCGACAAGGAAAAATACGTCTTCTTCAAGGGCAGCGTTGTGGCAAAACAGGATGACCTCTATATCTACTCGGACACAATGGAAGCTTTCATGAGCACCGATACGAACGAGATCGAAAAGGCAAACGCAAAGGGCAACGTCAGGATCATCAAGCAAAACAGGACGGCCACCTGCAAAGAGGCCTTCTTCGACAACGTCAAAGGCGAGATCCTCCTCAAAGGTAATGCCGTTGTCACCTCGGGTAAGGACAGGGTAGAAGGTGACGTAGTCACGTATTACGTTAACGAGGATCGGGCCGTCGTCACCGCCGAAAAGAGCAAGAAAGCCAAAGTTACCATCTATCCGCAACAAAACTAAAGGCGTTTCCAGGGTTCAATAAAAGAATAGGTCCAATAGGACTTATATGACCTATTGGACCTATTCCGGTTTTTCTGACCTGAAAGATTCTTTGCTTTGAAACTATCTTCTATTTCCCTTGCAGAAAAGGAATCGGATCCGATTTTCTGTATACCAGAGCCTGGCACACGGCAATGGTATCATCGCCGTCCTTGACCGTTATGTAATAGGATGCCGTCCTCTTCGTCTTATGTGTTTCCTTGGATTCCGCTGCCAGCAAGGATCCTTTCCGGGGCGGTTTCATATAGGTAATGTTCATATTCAGAGCGACGGAGACTCTGTCGTGGCTGTTCGACGAGATCTCGAATGCCTCGTCGATGAGCCCGAAGATGGCCCCGCCATGGGCATTCCCGTAAATATTATCCATTTCCTCTGTATAGCGCATCTCACAGAGGGCATACCCTTCGTCGACATCCGTGAGGTGTATATCAAGGAGACGCGCAAAGGGTTCTTTTCCTACCTGATTGAAATAAGCGCTTCTTTTCCCATCGTCCATCCGCTACAGGACCTTTTTCAAGGCGGCGTCTACATTGTTCTTTGGCTGGGCCCCGACAATGCGCTGCGATTCGGAACCACCCTTGAAAATGATCAACGTTGGAATGCCCCTTACCCCGTACTGTGCCGGTGTCTGGGGATTCTCATCGACGTTGAGCTTCATTATCTTGACCTTCCCTTCGTATTCCCCGGCGAGGGCATCGATGACCGGCCCCATTACCTGGCATGGTCCGCACCAGGTGGCCCAGAAATCGACGAGGACGGGAATACTGGAATCGAGAACCTCTGTTTTAAATTCTCCGTCAGTCACTGCTTTAGCGTTGCTCATACAATCCTCCTTTCGATGTTCCGTCTATTGAGGGTTTCGGCCCAACCCTGGTCGCCCGGCCTGCGGGCATGCTTATATAGTTAAGCCCTCGAGCGGCCGTTGTCAACACTATCATCCGTCGAGACATTCCCTCCATTCCTCCTCTGAGATACGGCGGATCCTCCCTGAGTCATTCATGTCCCTTACAAGCCCCGCCTCGATGTATGCCTCATCGGTATATCCTCGTTTTTCCCAGTATCCGGGCCGATAATGATCCGTGAGTGTGATTCCGACCAGGCTCTTTGCCGATTTATAGCCCCACAGATAAGGGACGAAGGCTCTTACGGGCCCGCCGTAATCCTCCTCAAGATATTCTCCGTCGAACTCATAGGCAAGTAATGTTCGCTCCTTCATCGCGGTCTCTACGGGAATCGACGTATCATAGATCTTCTTTATCGACCAGAATCTGACAAACGCCACAGACGGAAGCGCATTCACGGCCTTCATAATGTCGAGGAGTCTGACGCCTCCCCAGCTCCCCCGCACGGTAAAGCGGGTGACACTCGTGAGGCGAGCATCTGCAACCGTCTTATGCATCCCGGCCAAATCAGACCAGGTAAACACACGCGGGGTGTCACAAAGGCCCCCCACCTCGATCTCCCAGCTATTCCGGTCCAGGACTCCGGGGTGTCCCTCGGCCCAGAATACAGGGGTCTTCATTTCTTTCAGTCGGCTCATGGCAACCTCCTGTTTCCAGATAATATAATAATCAATGTGAGGATGCCAAGAGAGGGGCTTTCCTTTGTTCCCTTTTTCCGCCGGTTGGTCTATACTGACACGGTTATGATAAAGCTCACTGTGAAGAAGGACCGCAGCGGACCGGTCAGGGGGTTTCATCCCTGGGTTTTCTCGAAGGCCCTCACGTCCATACCGGAAGGCATCACGCCCGGTGATCCCGTCCAGCTGTATGACGAGTCGGGCTCGTTTATCGCCTCCGGTTATTTCAATTCCTACGGGCAGATATCAGTACGCCTGTGGGGCTACGACGAGACAGAGTCCGTCGGGACCGACTTTTTTGCTAAGAGACTGGCGCGGGCCGGAGATATCCGCCGGCGCTACGTCGAAAATCCCGGTACCAGCGCCTACCGCCTCGTCAACGGAGAAAGCGATTTTCTGCCGGGACTTATCGTCGACAAGTACGGGGAGTACCTAATCGTCCAGTTCCACACCCGGGGTATGGAACACTGGAAAGAACAGATTGTCGATTCTCTCGAAAAGACGATCCACCCCAAAGGAATCTACGAACGTTCGGATGTCCCGGTCAGGAATATTGAGATGCTCGGAGCCGTCAGGGGATTGTTGCGCGGGGAGGTTCCCGACATCATCGAAATAAGGGAAAATGGCCTGAAATTTCTTGTTGACGTTAAGGAAGGTCAAAAGACGGGTTTCTTTCTTGATCAGCGTGACAAGCGCCAGGCATTCATGAAATACGCAAAAGACAGAAATGTCCTCAATTGCTTTTCCTACACCGGCGGCTTTACAGTCTACGCCCTGGCAGGCGGAGCCAGCCGCACTGTCAGCGTTGACTCCTCCCGTCGTGCCCTGGACCTCGCCAGGGAGAATATCGTTCTCAACGGGTTCGACCCTTCCCGCTGCGAATTTGTCTGTGATGACGCAAAAAAATACCTCAAAGACACACCGGTGCGCTTTGAGGCGATCGTTCTGGACCCACCGGCATTTATAAAGGACCGCCGAAAAAGACCTGAGGGCCTGGCCGGCTATCGGGCGGTCAATGAGATGGCGCTCAGGGCCCTGTCACCCGAAGGTATCCTGCTGACCTGCTCCTGTTCGGCCCACCTGTCCCTCCATGATTTCCGCTTCCTGTTATCGGAAGCAGGGGCAAAGACAAGAAGGGCCCTCACCTTCCTGGAGGTTCATACCCACGGTATCGACCACCCCCAGCTGGTCCCCTTTACGGAAGGCGAATATCTGAAATGTTTCTTTCTTAAAGGTTGAGACAAAACCGCCCAGGGCATACACGGTAGAACAACTTTTTTGGTCGTGCGCCGCATTCGCCCGTCTACAGGTTTACGCTTATCCCCTTCCCTGCCAGATATTCCTTTACCTGTTTTACCGTGAAGGTGCGGAAATGGAAGACGGAAGCAGCCAGGAGGACGCTTGCCCCACCTTGAACGACACCCTCATAGAAATGTTCGAGGGTCCCGGCGCCGCCGGAAGCTATGACCGGCAGTGACACCGCATCGGATATGGCCTTCGTAAATTCGAGATCATACCCTTTCAGGGTGCCGTCACCGTCCATGCTTGTGGGGAGGATCACTCCGGCGCCAAGGGCCTGACACTGCTTCGCCCATTCCACGGCGTCTTTACCCACAGGCGTCGTTCCTCCGGCAACGACGAGCTCGAAACCGGAGGGCATTCCCTTGTTCCGCCGTGCATCCACGGCTATAACGATCCTGTCCTTTCCGAATCTGTCGGATGCTTCCTTGACCAGGGCCGGGTTCCTGACGGCAGCGCTGTT
>DNYO01000287.1:6961-18142 GCA_003506795.1 Deltaproteobacteria bacterium | reverse complement strand
TCCTACAATGATGTTCTTGGCAAACGTGTGGGAACCGACCTGAAGGAGGGCAAGGTCACCCTCCCCCTCATTTACGTTTTAGAGAACACCGGGGACAAATATAAGGCTTACATTGAAAAGGTCGTCACCAAACAGAGGATAACCAAACGCGACTTCGAGCGCGTGCGAAGCATCATTGAAAAGACCGGTGGAATCGCCTACACACTGGCGGCAACCGAAGATCACCTCGATAAGGCAAAGAAATACCTCGATAACTTTCCTTCCTCGCGGTACAAGACCGCGCTCCTGGAGCTGGCGGATTACATGCTCAAAAGGGAAATGTGATGAGGACGGGTTATGGGTTATAGGTTATAGGTTATGGGTCACTGCTGTCCAAAATAATTCATTTCCCGGACCGCTCTCTTTATAACGCAATGATTCAGGACAGGTAAATCCCGCATTTCAAAACCAGGTTGCCTCATCTCGATCAGTTCGTCATTCCAGCTTTTCTCTATCCGTCATTCCGGCGAAGGCCGGAAACCAGGAAGACCTCTCATACAACGGGAAGGATACGCATATAAACCACCATACGGTGTTTAAAGAGGATAGTTGGATGTCTCTACGTGTGGTGACTCCTTATCCGTAGTCTCTCCTGGTTTCCGGCCTTCGCCGGAATGACGGAGGAAGAAGGGGCCGGAATGACGGAGGAAGAAGGGGCCGGAATGACGGAGGCTCTGGAGAAAGGTTGACCTTTATATTATTTTGGACAGATGTGGGTTATGGGTGATAGGTTATAGTTTTGGGCCACATCCGGCCACTATAAAGGCGTACTCGCCCCTTTTTTCCTCGGATGCGATTTGTTCAATGACATCGCTTACGGTTCCCCGGTAGGTCGTTTCGTACATTTTGGTCATCTCTCTGACGACAACTATCCTGCGATCACCCAGTATGGCGAGCACATACCCGAGTGTCTCATCGATCCTTCTTGGAGACTCATAAAAGACAATGGGGTATGGAAAAGAGGAAAGCTCTTCCAGCGCCCTTTTTCGTTTTCCCTTTTTGAGCGGGAGAAAACCGTAGAATATAAAACGGTCTGCAAAAAGTCCTGAAACCGATACAAGGCCTGCCACGGCGGAAGCGCCCGGTACGGCGCATACCTCAATGCCTTCCTCGACGCATTTGCTGACCAGGATGCCGCCCGGGTCAGAAATGCAGGGGGTGCCCGCGCTCGTTATGAGGGCGACGTTCTTGCCCCCCTTGAGGCCCCGGATTATTGAGGCCGATCTCTTTTCCTCGCTGTAGCTGCTTATACTTACGATCGTCTTTTTGATCCCATGCTGATTAAAAAGTTTCAATGCCCGGGGGGTGCTCTCGGCCACCACGATATCAACTTCCTTCAGGATATCGATAGCCCGTAAGGTGATATCTCCCATGTTACCGATGGGCGTCGCCACTACATAGAGAATGCCTTGCAAATCCATGACTATCAAGCATATTACACTCCAAAAGTCTTGACAAGGATAAAAAAAGTTAAGAGAATAGAACTATGACTCTCAAGGGTGCGCTGATATTGGTGCTGTGCCTGTTGCCTCTCGGGGCACACCCCGCGATTTATACGTACGTGGACGATACCGGCATATCTCACTTCACGAACATTCTTCCTGTCGGCAAGAAATTTCGCGTCGTGATCTCCGAGCGTATAAAGTACGTTGTTGCACGGGTTTTTAATAACACCGCTTATGATGGAATTATCGAGCGCCATGCGCAAACGCATGGGATAGATCCGTCACTCATCAAGGCAGTCATGAAAGCTGAATCGAATTTCAATCCCAACGCCATGTCCCATAAAGGGGCTCAAGGCCTGATGCAGCTCATGCCGGATACGGCACGATTGATGAAAGTGGAGAACCCTTTCGATCCTGAGGACAACATACGCGGCGGAACGAAATATCTAAAATACCTGGGCGATACATTCGGGGGCAATCTTGACCTTATGCTGGCGGCATATAATGCAGGGCCGGCGCGAGTCAAAGAAAACAATATGAACATCCCGCCCTACGATGAGACGCGCACCTACGTCCAGCGGGTCAAATCCTATTATAATTCGTTCAAGAAGAATTGATGAAGGCCAAAGACGAACAGTTGCCTCTCTGGACACTTCCTAACCGGTTGTGTATTCTCAGGATACTCTTTATTCCCCTGATCATAATCTTCATTGAAAAAGGGTTCTTTTACGCGGCATTCTTCCTGTTCATCATGGCCGGAATAACCGACGGACTTGATGGCTTTGTGGCGCGAAGATTTAAATTGACCTCAAAACTCGGGCTATACCTCGACCCCATTGCCGATAAACTGCTCGTTTCCTCAGTGCTGATAACTCTCACCTATCATGGCCTCGTTCCTTTGTGGGTCACGATCTTGCTCGTGTGCCGGGAGTTCATTATCAACGGCCTTAGGTCTTTCTACGCCCTTGAAGGCATCACGATCTACCCCTCCTTCTCAGGCAAGCTCAAGACCACCCTGCAGATAGTTGGAATATCCTGCGTGCTCTTCAAACATCCCCTGGCTCAACAGATTGGATTGTACGTGATATATGCAGCGCTGTTGTTCAGCATGTATTCCGCAATAAACTACATCAAAGCGATATTTATGCCGAAGAAGACAGGTAATGGGTAATAGGTTATGGGTTATGGGAAGGCATAACTTTCGCCTGCGCAGGCTATGCCCCGTGAACCGTCGGACCCTTCTTTCCCATCACCCATTACCCCGAACCTATTACCTCTCTTCATTACACATCCCGCATTTCATGCAAGCGCTCTCTTGGCCGTTGTCGTCGTAGTAACCGATCTGGCCCGAGGGGCTGATGAGCCTTACCATGGTTGTGCCCTCGAGACGTTCCAGGTGTTCTGCGTCAACGGGGATCTTGCCAAGGCCTCCGGGTATGTCAAGAGCGTACCGCGGGACGGCCAGGCCCGAGGCGTTTGACCTGAGATAGGCCATAATCTCACGGCCTCGGTCCAATTTCACCTTGAAATGAGATGCGCCCTGCACATCGTCGAGCTGAAAAAGATAATAGGGTTTTATGCCGGCTTCCACGAGGGATTCGAACAACGCAAGCAGGACATGAGGACAATCGTTGATATTTCTCAGAAGAACCGTCTGGCTCACAGGGATACCCCCTGCCCGTCGGATATCACTGACAGCTTTGAGGAATTCGTCCGTGATCTCCCGGGGGTGATTGATATGTATGATAATCCAGACAGGAGCGGCCTCCCCGATTGCCTGTATGTGACCCTGAGACAAGCCCTCGGGGTAAACCACAGGAACGCGGGTACTCAGCCTGATGATCAGGCTTTTCTTCATTGATCGCAGTCTGATGAGGATTGACTGCAGCTTACCCGCGTCCAGCATGAAAGGGTCCCCGCCTGAGAGGATCACTTCACGGATATGAAGATCCTCTTCAATATGCCTGAAGGATTCCTCAAGATATGGCTCGGGATCCACTGCCTTGCCAGCGAATCGCCTGCGATTGCAGAACCGGCAATACATGGCGCATTCCGAACTTACGAGAAAAACGCAGCGATCCGGGTGCCTTTTCAGCAAGACAGGGGTAATGGAAATATCTTTCTCACCAAGGGGATCCTCCGTACCCGTTCCATTTTCTTCCATGACGGACGGAACGGCCTGCCCCCTGATAGGACAAAGCGGGTTGGCGAAATCAATAAGATTCAGATAATGGCGGGGTATCTTAAAGGTGTGATGAGAAACAACTCTTTTAAGGGATTTCAAAATCCCCGGGGGGAGCGATAAATGTGCGTCTATTTGGCTAAGGGCGAAAAGAAAAGGGAGGGTATTAGACATAGTACCCCCCTCCTCGCTTTTCGTATCCTTGTTTACTGGAGTGCCAGAAAATGGGCTCTTCTGTTCTTTGCCCAGGCTGCTTCGTTGTGACCCGGATCAACCGGTTTTTCTTTGCCATAGCTTACTGTTTCAAGAAGCCTTCCGTCTGCGCCGAGATTTACGAGGAAATTCTTTGCAGAGTCAGCTCTTTTCTGCCCGAGGACAAGGTTGTACTCGACCGTGCCTCTTTCGTCGCAATGACCTTCGACTCTGACTTTCTTGCCGGCATTCGCCTTGGCCTGAAACCATTTCATGTTTTCTTTCAGGACCGCTGCATCTGCATCTCTGATGGCGTACTTGTCAAAATCAAAGTTGATGTCCTTAAGCGGAGCAATCGCCACGGGGACTTCAACTTTCTGTTCCGGCGGTGCAACCTTTGCGGGCTGTGCGGCCGGAGGCGGGGTCTCACCTTTCATATGCTGCCAGAAACATCCACAACCACCTAATGAAATGCCGATAAGGGCAACTAGTAAAATAAGCGACAATGATTTTATCTTCATGTTCCACCCCTTCCTTCAAAAATTAGAGGGTATACCCTTGACACCGGATATACCCTCGCATGCAACATTACTTTTTCTCCGGTGCTGGCTTTTCTGCTGCCGGTTTCGCTTCCGCGGGCTTCTCCGGTGCGGGTGCCGGTTTCTCCTCTGCAGGAGGCGGCGTCGGTTTTGCCTCTTCCTTCGGTGGTGCCGGTTTTGGAGGCTCCGCAGACGGACCACATCCGATCAATGAAAAACCTGCAAAAAAAGCGATAGCTATCATTAATGCGACGAGCTTCTTCATCTATTTTCACCTCCTTTCTTATTAATCTTTGCCTATATTGAATACATATATACTAACAATCGTAATATGTAAATTAAAATTTTTCAATGATTACTTCTTTTTTGATTGAATCCACATCCGTTTTTTTACACAAACTCCCGGAAATTCCAAGCGTTGCCGCAGTGCCGCAGGCCACCCCAACTCTCAGGGCCTCTTCAAAAGAACCTGATTTACTCATAACGGAGACGACTCCTCCCAGGAGTGAATCGCCTGCACCGAGTGAGTTTCGTACCTTTACTCTCGGCGGTCTCGCGTGGTAATCGCCCTCCTTCGAAAATCCCAGGGCGCCGCGTCCCCCTATCGACACTATAATATATTCGACACTATCCCGGTAATGCTTAACAGCTTCCGCGATTTCTTTTACCTCGCTGACGCTGCCTCCCGTTAATCTGTTGAATTCGAAAATGTTCGGTTTGATCAGGAACGGCGCCGCATCGACGCCTAATTTGAAAGCTTCCTGGTCCGAGTCAAGAAAGGCCTTTATATTTCTCTTTTTAAGGACCTTAATGAGTCGCGCAAAAATACCCTCGTCCAACCCGGCGGGAACATTTCCGCTTATCACAACATCGCTGCCCGGCGGGATTTCGTTGGCTTTCTCGAAGAAGGAATCCACCTCGGCCTGGCTTATTGCCGGGCTTGGGGTGCATAACAAGGTCCGGATCTTCTTTTTTCGCTGATAGATGGTTATGCTGGAACGCGACTCACTGTTGATGCGGGCAAAATCGCTTACAATCCCCTCGCCGATCAGCATGTCGGTCAACTCGAGGCCGCCGTAGCCGCCTGCGAACCCCAGCGCAGTACTCTCACCGCCCAGTTCTCTTATGACCCGGGACACATCGATTCCTTTACCACCGGGTTTCTTATGCTCCTCGATAATGCAGTTGACGTCGTCGTAGACGAGCTCTTCCACCCCAACGGCCCTTTCGAGCAGGGGATCTAAGGTGACAGTGTATAACATTGATTATTGAGGTTATTGTATTAGATAAAAAAACAAATGGCTAGAAAAATTTTTATTTATCGTCGCAAAAGCTCGCATGACTTAGGTTTTGACAGTATCGTACCAGAAATCTGTTGATTCTTTGATAGGCTGCTGGTATGTCGTATAAACGGAGACAAGGTGCACTCAACGATCAAGCCGTTGAAAACGGGCATTGCGAAAGGTCTTTCCATCGTCTATGACATGGTAAAGGTCATCGTTCCCTGCTATATCGGCATTGAGCTCATGAAGCATTTTGGCCTTATCGAAATCATAAGCCGTCTTTTTCGGCCCTTCATGAAACTCTTCGGTCTGCCGGGAGAGGCCGCACTGGGCCTCATCGCCGGATATTTCATCAATCTCTATGCTGCCATCGCCGTTCTGACGCCGCTTAACTTATCCGGCAGGCAGATCACCATCATGGCTCTTATACTCGGCATATCCCACTCGCTTCCCATTGAAACGTCGGTCACCCAAAAAACAGGTGTCAGCTGGGCGGTCCTCCTTGGCGCCCGTATCGGCCTCAGCCTTATATCGGGGGTATTCGTCAATATCGTATGGACATTCTTTTCGTAGCCTTAAAAGATTCCCTGGTTCTGACCCTCAAGCTTTTCGTCATAATACTGCCTTTGACCATATCCTACGAATACCTGAAGCACCGGCAGAAAGATATCGAAAAAAGGCAGTTCTCCTTTATCGGCATCTCCCATAACGGCCTCGTCCCCCTCATAACCGGCATCATAATCGGCCTCACATACGGCGCCGGCATCATCATCCATTCCATCAGGACCTCAAACATATCAAGAAAAGAGGCTTTTCTCATACTCCTCTTCCTTTCCGTCTGCCACGCCATCATCGAAGATACACTGATCTTCGTTATAATCGGCGCCAACATTTTTGTCCTGATAGGCTTCCGTTTTGCCCTGGCAATAATCCTGACATGGCTGGTATGGAAGGTAAAGAAGACAGGTGATGGGTCATAGGTAATGGGTTATGGGAAAGACGCGTTTCCTGTTACCCATGACCCATTACCCATTACCTGTCTTCTTATTTCCATTATGACTTTTTGGGGGTCAAGGGGGAGTTCTTGCTGGGTCTTGGCCGACATGTTCCGGAGTGTGATGATGCCTTTTTCGATCTCGTCGTCACCGAGGATAAGGACGAAGTCGCACTTCAGATTATCGGCGTAGCGCATCTGCGCTTTGAGCGATTTTGCCTCGTATGCGTACCTCAGGGTGATCCCTTCGGTGGTGAAAGTTTTCAGGAACGGGATCAGGTGGTCCCGTGCACGGTCGCCGACACAGGCAAAAAAGCATCCTCTGTCTTCTTTTTCTTTCGAGGCCGGCACGAGCATGGCCAGGCGTTCCACACCAATGGCGAAGCCGATTCCGGCGGTGGCCGGTCCTCCCATTTCTTCGACAAGGTTGTCATATCTGCCGCCGGCTATGAAGGCCTTCTGGGCCCCAAGGTCCTCCGAGGTGACCTCGAATACGGTCTTGGTATAATAATCAAGTCCCCTTACAAGACGTTTGTTGATGTCGACCTCGATGCCGAATTCTTTCACATACCCCTGGAAGAGCGTAAAATGATCCTTGCATTCATCGCACAGCGAATCGAACAAAAGGGGCGAATCACCCGTAACCCTGATGCACTGCTCGTTCTTGCAATCAAAGATTCTCAGGGGATTTCTTTCGAGCCTTCTTAAGCAATCCTCGCAAAGTTCGCTCTTCCTCGTTTCAAAAAAATCAATGAGGACCTTGCGGAAGGATTCACGGCAGGTCTTGCATCCAACGCTGTTGACCTCTATCCGGTAACGCTTGACGGCAAGCTCGTCAAGGAGCATGCGGATCATAAAGATCAACTCGGCATCGACGATGGCCTCTTTTACCCCGAATACCTCCACGTCAATCTGGTGAAATTCCCGGTACCGCCCCTTCTGGGGCCGCTCGTGGCGAAACATGGGGCCGACGGAACAAACCTTGGTCATCCTTTCCGTTGCGTAAAGACCTTCCTGCAGGTAGGAACGAACCATGCCCGCCGTGGCTTCCGGCCTCATCGTCAGCGAATCGCCCCCCACGTCGGTAAAGGTGAACATCTCCTTTTCCACTATGTCCGTGGTGTCTCCGATACTGCGAACGAAAAGCTCCGTTTTTTCCAGAACCGGCAATTCAACTTCACGAAAACCAAGAAGGTCGCTATATTTTCGGAAAATCCTTTCGATGCGTTTGAACTTTTCCAGTTCTTCGCCGAAAATGTCACGAAAGCCCCTGAGTGTCCTTATCTTTTCCATTCATGCTCCAACATCATTGCGTTCGATCAGCCAATCATTTAGGTATCATAAAACAAACCGCAATTGGAAGTGATTTTTGCCTTTGGGTCTGTGGCATGCCCGCCGCCCGTTCTACCGGGGGAACTCCGCAGAGCATTGTGGGCACCGGCTCCCTGTTTGTGGTATAGTGATAACTGATTTTCAGTCTAGGGAGGCGGGATTTCACTATGAGTGAATATACAGAAACGGTTATAGATCATTTTGAGAAACCACGCAATTGGGGCACCATGGCAAACCCTGACGGCACAGGAGAGATCGGAGACCCGTCTTGCGGGGATTTCCTCAAGGTATTTATCAGGGTGGAAAACAACATCATAACCGATATCAAGTATCAGATAAAAGGTTGTCCGGCTTCTATAGCCTGCGCCAGCATCATGACCGAGCTTGCGATGGGAAAAGATCTCGACGAGGCCATGATGATCGAAAATGAAGACATCGTAAAAGCCCTGGGAGGATTGCCCGAACATAAGCTTCACTGTTCGAACCTCGGCGCTTCCGGCCTCCAGGAAGCGATCATAAATCATGTCTACGCATACGTAAAAAGATAAGAAGAACCCGAAAAGTTTGAGCGCCTTGAAGGCTATAAATTGAGACGACTTATTCTTTACCGGTCAAGCTGCATTTCAGGCATATGAAGCTTAATGGGGCGTCTACCCTTTGAAGAGGCGCGCTATCTTCCGTCCTGCCGCGCCGATCAACCGGTCTGCCAGGCTATCATGCCGCGCCCTCAAAATATCGTACCGTTCGATAACGGCGCCACACAGGGCCTCGTGGTTCGACCGGTCCAGCTCGATGGCCGTCTTCAACTCCTGTGTGATCTCCTTATTCGATGCCACGGTCTCTTCGCTTCCATAAACATCGCTGGCCAGAATGATGAGTGCGTCAATGGCGATGCCATTGAGCTCGGCCATCGTCTTCGAACTCATGGCCCCGTCATTGAGAAGGCCGAGGTATTTCAGCGTTACAAAGACAAAGCCCGTCATACAGAGAAACGAAGCGCAGGAATCCAGGCTGGGGTCGCCTCCCACATCGTAAATAGAACACCTTCCATCAGCAAGAAAGATACAGGGTTTCGCATTCTCGGAGATCCACATCAATGTGCGGTAATCCTGTCCCTTCGGTACGTCCCGGGCAAGCTCTCCCCCAAGACGGGAATCTTTTTGCCGGGGAAACGTAACCGATGCGACGCCCCCGCGCCGCATGATATCCTGTGGTGAGAAAAGCCTTTCACCATGTTGCGCCTGAGCCAGGGGAAAGGTCTCGAGGAGGTCCTCTTCGGGCACTCCTTCTTCGTTCAAAGATTTGCGCAGACTCTGGAGCTTCCAGGGACCCACCGTGACCCCATGCAAGAAGAGCTTCCCCGTGAAGTGGCAGCAATAGGCCGGGCATTGGACAACCGGACAGGAGGGTTTATGAAAGACAGCGTCCATTTGCCGCCCCCTGGCTTCTATTTCGTCCAGTAGCCGCCCCAGTTCTTTGGACCGGACCTCTGTCCCTTTGACGTCTCCCGGAAGGACGGGGCCGCCGAACGCTTCGCTGATAATGCGCACCGCCTGTTTGATCGTGTCGATGCGTTCGTAATTACTGTCAATGGAGACCGCCATCCTGATGTCATCGTCCGCAAGGTCAGGCCTTCCCAGACTACCAAGCAGGATCCCGCGCTCATGGTAGTATTCCGGAACGCCCGGAGCGAGCTTGATGGCCCGTGTCATAGCTCCCACGGCACCCGCCACATCGCCCGCATCGCTGAGAGCCTGAGCAAGCCCGTACCACGCGTAAGGCGTATCGTGAATATCGATGGCCTTTTGGAAAAACACAACAGCCTCTTCCAGGTTGCCTTCCTCCGTGAGAGCGGCTCCCATGCTGTGATAGTATTTTTCTCTCAGCTCGTCGGCCTGACTGGCATGCGTCATGGTCTTCTTACCCTTCATTCGAGACATATTACCACGCTTCACAACGTGACGCCACCCGTACGGGCCGCCTCGAATAAATGTATTGATAAAATGGCGCCGTTTCATTTAGAATGGCTTCGTATGTCTTCCCAACCAGATCGAACTGCCGCGTTCCGCTGGATCGTTATAACGGTGGCTTTCGGGGCCTTTATGTCCAAGCTGGACAGCTACATCGTCAACATTTCACTGCCCACAATCGCCAGCCGTTTCAATGTCACAACCGCGGAGGTTTCCTGGGTTGTCCTTGTTTACCTTCTGGTCTCGACAAGCACGCTGCTTCTCTTCGGCAAACTCGGGGACCGCTTCGGTCTGAGAAAGATCTTTTTCCTTGGCTATCTCCTCTTCACAATCGGGTCGCTTTTGTGCGGGCTCTCTCTTTCAATGGAGATGCTCATCGCTTCCCGGTTTGTCCAGGGAGCAGGTTGTGCCATGCTTGTTGCCATTGCGTTCGCCATCATACCCAAATTCCTTCCCCATGAGATAACCGGATGGGCGTTCGGCATCGCCGCAACAGGGGCCGCCCTGGGCATTGCTATCGGTGCGCCGGTAGGCGGGATAATCACCGGTTTCCTTTCCTGGCGCTGGGTCTTTCTCGTCAATGTGCCCTTCGGCATATTTGCGATGTATGCCGTGAACAGATACATTCCCGACGGAAGGGAAACGAATTCGGAGAATCTCAAAAAGGCCGGTTTCGACATACTCGGGGCAGCTTTGAGTTTTATCGGCCTGGCCCTCCTCATATACGGCCTCAACACAGGCCGGGAATTCGGCTGGACCTCACCCAGGATAGCGGGTTGTTTCGCTCTTTCCGTCATCTTCCTTGGGGCCTTCTTCCTGCGAGAGATAAAATGCAAAGAGCCTCTGCTCGACCTCAGACTGTTTAAGAGCTTTCATTTCAGTGCGGCCGTGGCCTCCACACTTTTCGCGTATATGCTTCTGGCGGGCAATTCCTTTCTCCTTCCCTTCTATCTGGAGAAGGGTAAAGGTCTTCCAACGGTGACAGTTGGTCTTGTCATCATGATCTATTCGGTCATTTATATGGCCGCCGGGCCATTCGCCGGCCGAATATCCGACAAAGTACGCCCGAACCTCCTGTGTGCATTCGCCATGCTCTCGGCGGCTCTGTGTTCCTTTGTATTTGCCTTCAGTCTTGCCGCTCCGGGGCTGCTTGCCGTCGTAATATTCCTCATATGGATAGCCCTTTCCTTCGGTTTTTTCATATC
>DNYO01000287.1:0-6930 GCA_003506795.1 Deltaproteobacteria bacterium | reverse complement strand
TGCGTCGTGTCGCTCTTCTTCTCTTTCCTAATAGGATGGAACAAAGACAGAACCTGAGCCGTCACATCGATACGCCCCAGGGGTCCTCTATCCCCACCCAGTCGCGGTACTTTTCCTCGCCTCCCCGTGCACCCCAATCGGAATCTATGGTCAGTTTCGAACTGATGCCGCCCCGGGGATGGCATATCATAACGAGACGGACCCGGTCGGGCTCGTAGGCTTCCATGATATGGTCGTACATGATGTTGATGAGCCGTTCGTAGGAGACGATGACGTCCCTGAGCTGATAGACGTACTGTTTGAGGGATTTCAATTCGATGATCTTCTTCTTCGGATAGAACGTCAGGTATATGACGGCAAAATCCGGCTGTTCGCTGACTCCGAGGAAGGTAAACTCCGGTATCTTGATCTTGATCTCATAGGCCTCATTCGTGGGATTGGGGATCGCCTTGAGTATCGATTTATCGATGTCTTTGTACGTCCTGACGTTTGGTCCCATATATTACCTCCTTAAATCAGGTCAATTCTAAAGATTGCGGAACTGGTCCCGCACCTCTTGCGCCGCTCCGCAGGAGTAAGCTCCCTCCGGGCATGGACCCCCGAGGCATGCCGGTCCTGCATCCGCGAAGATTGCCGGCGCCGCCCGTTTTGCCAGCTTGAGCATCTCTATCGCCATGGCGCGTATCTCCCATTGAGCCCGTCTGCAGCATCGCTGCATAAAAAAGTGCAGAAGTTCCCTGCCGTTCATGGTCACGATAATCCTGGTTTCAGCTGCATTGGGAAGGACGAATCGGGCATCCTCGTAGGCGGATTCTCCTTCGATACCCCGCGCCTTCATCGCCTGGACCAGTTCGTTGTAAAATTCCTGAATACCTTCCATGAAGAAACCGAAGCGCTCCCTGAGCACGGGATCGGCTTCGATCGACGGTGGAACAATATATCCGAATCCATCCTCCATACTGACGTATCTCTGCGACTGCTGACTGTATGAGGCAAGCCGGTGCCTGACAAGCTGGTGAGAACAGGCCCGGGATATGCCTTCCACGGCAAACGTGAAGGAAGCGTGTTCTATGGGGCTTAAGTGGCCTCTGTCGACAAGCTTCTCGATGAAGGGCTGTTGGTCCCTGGCATGAACCGTTTCTGTGATGGCATCCACATCGGATGCGCTGTAGCACAACTTCGCCGCCGCGGCCACCGTCTCTTCCGGATGGGGCGTGTGGGCGAGCAGAACAACCTTTAACTTTGATTCCAACTATGTCTCCCCTGTCGTATCTAAATTTCTATTCCCTGCTTGCGCAGTTCCTCGGTCTTCTTTTTGGAGCACTCCTCGCAGCGGAATTCCGGCTTCGAATCCCGGCTCTTGTCATATCCTGCCGCCCTGACAATGCGATACCCCCTGGCCTGCCTTCCGCAATCGACACAAACTACCGTGTCCTTTACCTCCCACTGGACCGCAAGCAGTTCCGATGTGAAGATAAATTTATCCACCCAAAAAAATATGAGACCACCTATGAGATTGGCGATCGTCGTCGCCATGATCTTGCCCGTACCCGAAAGCGTATAGAGAACGACGGCCAGAATGGGCGTCGAAAGCTGCCAACGGATGAGATAAAGCCCGTAACGCTTCAGGTTCACCTTCGCCATAACCCCTCCTTTCATCAACGAGTGTTACGAATTATTATTTAATAACACTCTACTTCTTTTGCCCCCACTGTGTCAACCACATTTAATATAGCGTTAACAGCATCACAAAACAAGAAAGATGCGCAAACATCACGGTGACCTGAACCCGTTATACTCCGCTATTATCGCATATCGCCAGCCATAGTGGGATATAGTGCATTCAAAACCATTCTCCGCTAGTATCCCTGCAAGATGTCGGGGACGATAGAAATGGGCCGGTTCTCTGAAAATCCTTTCGCCCCAGGTGATCAAAGCCCCCACCACGGCTCCGGGATCGATCTCAAAGACGACAAGAAGACCTTTTGGTTTCAGCACTCGTGTGATCTCCTCGATCGCTTTTTGAGGCTTCCCGAAATGATGGAAGGCATCGCCGATAAACAAGGCCTCAAAGAACCCCCTTCGAAAGGGAAGCGACTCAGCCAGGCCGATTACCTTCCTGCCGAATCCCGGCGCAAACCTGAGCATGCCCGCTGCCGGATCGATCATTGTATACAGCAGGTCTTTTCGTATATCATACGCAAACCGGGAGAGTATTCCCGTCCCCGAACCAATATCGAGAACGGCGCCGGACTTCGGCACTTTTTGAAGAACCGAACTAAACACTGCCCTGAACGAGCGGGGATATATAAACGATGCGAAGATTTTGAAGACCAGGCCGAGCCGGTTAAAGGGTATCATCGTTCATACTATATAACATAGTCTCCTCAACTCGTGTTCAACGCTGCACGGAAAAAGAAAGTCGGAGTCCCCGGTGCCGCCTGTTTAGCCGAAGAAAAGGTGCTTTTCTTCGGCTAAAATGATACATTTCTTATGTTTGTTTTTTATACCGGACTCTTTCATCACAGAGATCTTTACGACCGATCTGGAGAAAAACATGGATAGGACATCGGTGCACATAATATCAATACACAAGGAGCAGCGAACATGACAGAGTGTGGACACACAACGCAGAACACGGAAGCGGATGACCGTTTACTCCAGGAACGCTTAAACAGGATCGGCCGGACCTTGATGGTCCTTTCCGGCAAGGGCGGCGTGGGCAAAAGCACGGTAGCGGTGAACCTGGCCCTCAGCCTCACCGCACGTGGCCAGAGGGTAGGCCTTCTCGACGTCGACATTCATGGACCGAGCATTCCGAAAATGCTGGGGCTCAACGGCCGGAAGGTCGGCCTCAGGGAAAATGAGATCATCCCCATAGAATGCTTCGGAAGGCTCCACGTCGTATCCATGGGACTTCTCATCGAACACGACGACCAGCCGGTCGTCTGGAGAGGAGCCCTCAAGTACAACGTCATAAAGGAATTTCTCCAGCACGTCATGTGGGGAAACCTTGACTATCTTGTCATCGATGCCCCTCCCGGAACAGGCGACGAACCGCTTTCCGTGGGACAGCTCATCAAAGAACGTGCCAGCGCCGTCATTGTTACCACACCGCAGCAGGTGGCGACGATCGATGTCGCAAAGTGCATTACCTTCTGCAACCAGCTTCATCTTCCGGTGGCCGGCATCATTGAGAATATGAGCGGATTCATCTGTCCTCATTGCGGCAAGGAAGTGGACATTTTTTCGAAGGGCGGCGGAAAAGAACTGGCCTCACGGATGAACGTTCCCTTCCTGGGCGCGGTGCCTCTCGATCCGGATATCGTCAAGAGCGGGGACAGCGGAGAGCCCTATGTACTTTCCTACACCAATACGGAAACAGCGAAACGTTTCGATGAGATCGTGGAGAAGATCACTGCCGGGACATAGCCGGGAGCAAAAACCTTCCGATGCATGAACAGCAGCAAGAGGATTGTGTCCCGGTCTCCTTCGCGGTGCTGCGACAATGCCGAAATGTCTCTGCAAGTGCTTGTGCTTGAAGACGCGGTCAAGGCGGAAGAACTCGAGGGAAAGCTCGCGATAAAGGACATTGCGGAGATACTGGCGGAAACCGGCGGAACAGAATGACCGTGCCCGGTGATACTCGTCTTCTCTCTTTTCAGTATTTGGGAATGACGAACCAAAACCTGCTGCCCTTTCCCGGAACACTCTCCACAGACAATGTTCCGTGATGGGCTTCTATGATTGCTTTCGCTATTGACAGGCCGAGTCCCGAACCTTCATTGTCACGGTTCACCCGGCAGAATGCATCGAATACACACGGCAGATCTTGCTCATGGATGCCAATCCCCGTGTCCAGAACCTCGACGAGAACATGGCGAGTATCGTTGGTGACCCGTATTGTTACCGTTCCCCCCGCATTGGTGTACTTCACGGCATTGTCCAGGAGATTCGCCAAAACCCTGTCGATCATCGCGCCATCGGCTTCTATGATCGGCAGGTCATCCTGAACGTACTCCACGGCAATCCGTATCTTTTTCTTTTCGGCCGCCAGTCTCATCATTTCAACCTGTTCGTACAGGGCCTCTTCAACATTATAAGGACTCAGGACGGGATCGTATTTCTTTGTGTCCAGCCTGGAGAACTCGATGAATTCGGATATCATGTGCTGCAGTCTTGAAAGTGATTTCATGACGGTGGAGAGGTAGTCTCTTTGTTTGTCGCTCAGAGGGCCCGCCTTTCCGGAAAACAGTCTTTGCAGGAGTCCGGAAATCCCGACGAGGGGATTTTTCATATCATGAGCAAACATGGAGAAAAGATTCTTGCGTTCCCTTTCCGTTCGCTTCTGTTCCGAGATGTCCCTGAAAAATTCCACGCCCCCTATAAAATTCCCGGATCCGTCAAAAATAGGGAAGGCCGTGACGAGTAATGCAACGGTTTTTCCATTCTTGGTCTTCAACAATGTCTCCGATGCAAGGGAAGACATATGTTCCTTGAGCACATGTGTAAATAAGGGGCACGAACTGGAATCTTTCGAACCATGAATGATCTCAAAATGGGATTTGCCGACGACATCATCCCGGGAATAACCCGTAAGATCTTGCGCCATGGAATTGAATTCCAGGACAACACCGTTTCTGTCAACAAGTGAGAAACCCATGGGAAGATTCTGGATAATCAGACCATATACGTCCCGGTCGGGCATACCCAGGGAATCAACCAGGAACTGTTCATAAACCTGACGCTTCACATCCATGACCGCCTGTCAAATTACCCTGGCCCTATCAGACCTCAACAGTCTTACCCACCGCTGCCTCGATGAAATCGGAGCCGTAAGCTTCCTTGAACAATTGGATCGCTTCGGTTCCTGTACAATGGGTGGGGGCTACCTTGCCAACCCCCATTTCCCGAAATCTTTTTATCACTGACCTGACAAGGGGAAGCGACTGGTCGAGAGTATGGAAACCGCCGAGGACCAGGTGGACCGGTTCGGGCATCTTCTCGCAGACCGACGCGAGGATATCGACAATCCCATTATGTGCGCAGCCCGTAATAACGGTGATCCCCTTTTTCGATCTCAATATGAGGGCCTGCTCGGGAATTATACCGTACCGGCTCATCCCCTTAGCCTCCCCGCTTGTGTAGATATTTCTGTCTATCTCCATGAACGGTTTAACCATAACGACATCTGCGCCGAAAGATGCAATCTTGTCCTTGAATTCCCGGCTCACGCCGGGGCAAACGTATACGGGAACGCCGGGATTGTGCGTCAGCAGGCGCCATAACCCGCCCACATGGTCCCAGTGTTCATGGGATATAACGATCTTTTTGACCTCGTCGGGCGTCACGTTCATCGATCGCATATTGTGGAATAGGATGTCTTCGTTCTCGCCGGCATCGAAAAGGACGTGACCGTCGATGAGATAAGAAACGCCCCATCCTGTAAAGTAACCCTTATCTTCTTTCTTGCTATCGAAAAGTATCCTGATCTCCATCGATCGAATTATGCCTCCTTTCCTCTTCTTCTCAAGGTATCGGCACCACTTAAGGAATTCACTTTCTTCTTCTCCGCTGAATAGACATCCACCGAGCGCAAGCCCTGTCTGTCGAAGAACGCCTTTATCAATCCCATGTCATCTGCGGACAGCGGTTTTTCCATGCAGGGCCTCAAGGGTGTGTTGAGTTGGACCTCATCGGGCCCGATCGCACCTGCAATGTCCGAGATCTCCCGCGCTGAACCCTGGTTTGCGGATGTGAACATCACCTGAAGGGCAAACCTTCCCGCAAACTCCTTCCTGAAATCAACGAGGGCCTGAATGACGCTCTGCAGGCGCACACCCTTCGCCGGCCTGTTAATCGCCGTGAAAACGTCATCCGTGGCCGCATCCAGTTTGGCTATCACAAAATCCGCGGCAAGAAGGTCCTCTCGCACATCCTTCCTGGAAATAATAGAAGAGTTCGTAATAACCGCTATCTTTTCCCCTCTGATCTTCTTCAGGGCACCGATGATGTCACCAAGGTTCAACGCCAGCGTGGGCTCTCCCCTGCCGGAAAGGGTCAAATAATCAATGTGTATGCCCGGTAATGAATCGATTTCTTTCATCACGTCCCCGGTACGGACAAACAAACTCCTTGTCGTGCCCTTGACGTCGTTCCTGCCAAGCTGGCAATAGGTGCAGTCGAAAGAGCAAACCTTTTCAGCCTGCGACAGGAGATCGATCCCGAGAGAGCTTCCAAGCCTCCAGGACGGCACGGGGCCGTAGATATATTTGAAATCAGCGCTTTGCATTCTTCTCCTTTATCATCTCCGCTACGATGCTTACGGCTATCTCCTGCGGGATCTCGGCATCAATGTCGATGCCTATCGGGGCATGAACACCGGCGGTGACCTTTCGATCGAAACCTTTTTCGTGCAGACGATCCAGAATGATCCTCACCTTTCGTTGGCTTCCGATCATTCCGACGTACTTTGTACTCCTCTTCAAAACCTCCTCGAGAACCAGCAAGTCGTACTCGTGACTCCTCGTGAGGATGACCACGTATTCGTTTCCCGTAAAATCGAGAGAGTAGAAGGCATTACGGAACTCTCCCACGACGATGCTGTCTGCATCGGGAAACCTTTCGAGGTTTGCGAATTCCTTTCTATCGTCTATGACGGTGACGAAAAAACCGGCTATCTTTGCAATCTTCGAGAGGTGCTGCGATACGTGGCCGGCACCGAAGATATAAAGGGGTACGATTATCCGGACGGGTTCCGCGAACGTGTTTCCGGACAGTTCCGGTTCGCGCCGGAGCAGTACGTCCATGCACCGCTCTATCGCCTTTTTGTCCACCGGGTCACCGACTACGGTTCCATCCGCCCGTATCAATGACTTTGCAAATACATCGGCACCGAAACACGTGAACACGACCGCCGGTTCCCTGTCC
>DNYO01000312.1 GCA_003506795.1 Deltaproteobacteria bacterium | reverse complement strand
GGTTCCCTCTTGATTCCTTTCGCATCGTCGATGAACCACACGATCCGTTCAGACCAGAACTTGAAGGCATCGTTTGCCGATCCATACTTGGAGAACCGTGAAGTAAAGGCTGCCTGCTGCTGGTCTACTGCCCGGGCAATTACATCACTCGTGGTGGAGTCGAGGACCTCCACCTCGGCGCCCGTTTCGCCGCTGCCTGCCCAGCCTCCGGTCACGCCCCTCTTGGCGGTGCTGACGACTATCCCAACGGGGATGATCGATGTGACAGCGCTGACTCCCGGCCTGCTCTGTTTGACATTCGTGATGGCAAGGCGAATCCGCGCCACGTCGGGACCGGGTTCTGATACGATCGGGTACTTGTCCTTGAAGGCCGCCACGATCTCCTTGTTGAAGGAATCGGCGAGCTCTTTCATCAATTGAGGATCAATACCCTTGTTTTCAGAATCGTCAGACAGGTAGAAAATGACGCTGTCCACCATGAACTTGTTGTAGATCTTGAAGTCCAATCCTGGCTTCAGCCACCGCAGCTTGGCCCCGCCTTCCGGCCCCGGCTTCAATGTCTCATATACGCTCTTATCACCCAGAAACCCGGAAAAGGAAGGATCTCCCGCGAACGCAACTGATACAGTGAACACAATGCCGATTACGACTGCCAAAATTACTTTTGTTATTCTTTTCATAACGACCTCCATTCATAGTTTTATTGTGTGGTTCCAATGCAGCCCCTGAAGAAACTCCGCTGCCGCATGTTTTCCTTGCCCAGATCAGGTTCCCGTCCTCATCCGCTTCAGGACTTCGATCCCTTCCCACGGAGAATCGCCGCCCATCCTGACCCTCGCCGAGTTGCTCAGCAGATCAACAGCCCCGAGAAGCGCACTCCCGCTGGTCGACCGCATATAGTGCTCAAGATTTGCAGCGTCGTCCCAGTTAATCGCAAGGAAGAAGACTTCACCATCTTCCACGTCCCGGTAGATACGGGACTCATGGCATCCATGTTCCGCGCGCATCGTGGGAAGAAGCGCCTGCAATGTCTGATAAAGCTCATGAAACTTCTCCGGTTTGACCCTGATTTCAATAGTGAAATTCATTGCATGTTCCTTTTTTGATTTGCAGTGTTCATGACGGCAACATCTTTAGTAGAAGACAACGGTCCTCCGAGATTGATTCTTTCGGCGCCTCGATTGAATTCACTCCAAAAAGTATGCCAGAGGGGAAGAGACCGTCAAACACATTGCAAATGCTTAATATATCTCTATTATTTTTTGAATAGGGGGTAGGGTTGCGGGGAGATGGATAAAGAAACGCCCGCAATATATTGCGGATACGCAAGATATTGAGGGCTCATGTTGAGGGTATTCGATTTTTCAGGGTCCTGTGATTCCCAGCTTCTTGATCCGGAATCGGAGAGTGCTCGGATTAAGACCAGTTCGCATTCAAAAGTATAACAAAGTATTATTATGAACAGTGTAGTCAGTTTTAAATTGACAAACAACAACGTTCTACCTATGCTGAATTCACAGAAAAGCAAGTTCCTATCAAAGACAATTGTCAGGGTAAACGAGAAACGGTTGCGACAAATCGGGAGACATCAGAGTCCTGGTGAAAGGAGCACACAATGCGTGTTATCATGAAGAGCTATGCTATACTGCTGATAGTCATCTGCACTGTACTGATGTCTGGGCAGGCAGTCGCCGAAAAGCCGCTGATCTTGAAGCCAAATCGAGTCGAAATCTCTTACACCAAGCCACAGAACCCGGCGCACCAGAACATCTTCGAGCTGCTGAAAGAGCGCCGTGTGCTCGAACGCTTCCGGGACTATCTGAGCCCACTGCGCTTACCCAGGACCTTATTATTGAAGACCGAAGGATGTAAGGGTGAATCCAACGCGTGGTACGAGGATTCCGACCACTCAGTGACCGTGTGCTACGAATACATCGAGGAGCTGCAGAGCAATGCCCCCGATAAGACCACGCCTGGTGGTGTCACACCTCAGGATGCCGTCATCGGGCCCTTAATTGAGGTGTTCCTGCACGAAGTCAGCCACGCATTGTTCGATCTGCTCAAGGTTCCAATTCTCGGGCGCGAGGAAGACGCAGCGGACCAGTTTGCGGCCTACCTGATGCTGCGTTTTGACATAGATTTTGCGCGTCATACTATCGCCGCCGTGGCCTATATGTACGGGCGCGAGGCACGGTCACAGAAGTTGGAACTCGAACGGTTCGCCGATGTACACGGCCTCTCCGCACAACGCCTGTACAATATCCTGTGCCTCGCCTATGGCGCGGATCAGAAGCTGTTCGCAGATGTGGTGGAGAAAGGGTATTTGCCGAAATCTCGGGCAGAGGGTTGCGCTGACGAATACAAACAGATCTACTACGCTGTTGAGAAGTTGATTTATCCGAACATTGACGAGGCAGTGAGAAAGAAAGTCCAACCGAAGAAGCTGTTGCGACCGGTGGCACAAAAATAGAGCGAAACATCCATCAATACAACATTGCCGATGGTGAAATATGGCGGCAAAAATCAGGTTCAAGCCGATCCAAAAATAAATTTATCATTAAAATAAAAGTGACAAAAAGTCTGAACAGTATAATCGCCCCAGGGATGGCACAGACGCTTCATGAAACCAAATTATACCACTGCTATAAAAACCCCTGGTGTATGTTTTGCCTGTTAACTTTAAAGGAAATGGATCATGTCAAACTGGGGATTGATTACATATTTACCGGTCTTGTCGATAAAGCCCCATTTATTTCCGAGTTGAACGGGAGCAAGACCATCGGAGAACAACCATGCACCATCAAACTGGGGATTGATCACATACTTACCGGCCTGGTCGATAAAACCCCATTTATTTCCAAGTTTAACAGGAGCAAGACCCTCGGAGAACAACCATGCACCATCAAACTGCGGATTGATCACATATTTGCCGGCCTTGTCAATATATCCCCATCTATTTTCACGTTTCACCATTGCAAGACCATCGGAGAACAACCATGCACCATCAAACTGCGGATTGATCACATACTTGCCGGCCTTGTCGATATAGCCCCATTTATTTCCGAGTTGAACAGGAGCAAGACCATCGGAGAACCGATATGCTTGTTCAAACTGGGCATTGATTACATATTTGCCGGTCTTGTCGATAAAACCCCACTTATTCTCGAGTTGAACAGGAGCAAGACCATCGGAAAACAACCATGCACCATCAAACTGCGGATTGATCACATACTTGCCGGCCTTGTCGATAAAGCCCCATTTATTTCTGAGTATAACAGGAGCAAGACCATCGGAGAACAACCATGCACCATCAAACTGCGGATTGATCACATACTTGCCGGCCTTGTCGATAAAGCCCCATTTATTTCCGAGTTGAACGGGAGCAAGACCATCGGAGAACGATCCTGCGTTATTAAACTGTGGGTTGATTACATACTTGCCAGTCTTGTCAATATATCCCCATCTATTTTCTGTTTTCACAGGATTCACTATGATGCTGTCACCGACGCTTGGAGAAGCTTTTTCTGATATCTTAGGAACGCTTGAATCCTGACAGGCAGAGAAAATAAAAATGAAAACAAAACTGAATGTAACAATGAATAATCGTTTCATGTGACCATCCCCTTAATTGTATTTAGATGATTAAAGAAAAATTTAGGTTGATCTTTACCCAAAAAGTAGACACCCAGTTAAGCTTCAATGAAAGCGAAGCAGACTTATAAAGTGTGGATACGCCTCATGACGCCACCCACTTTTTTTTGAATCTTGTTAGGCTTTTATAGGATATCTTATTGGTAGTCAAATATAAAAAATCCCGAAAGGTTCTCTCCTTACTACCCTTGGTTGTCAGCGTGGCTATTCTGGAGATCTTTTCTATCTCAGCTTCGGGCTCAGGAGTTCGAGACCGATCTCCTCGCTGGTAAGGTCCTGCCCGCTCATGGAGCGGTAGAGTTGGCTTGTCTCCAACATGAAGAGGTGTGAGGCGAAACGGTTGGGCGCGATCTGCTGCCAGTTGGGGTATCTTTCGCGGAAGCGCCGCATATCCTCCTCGGTGCCTTGCTTCGCCTTGATGAAGGCGCGACGCATTGCAACGAACGCCGCGAGGTCTTTTCGGTTCCGTTCGTCCTGAAAAGACGGATCGCGGGGCGTAAGGAGGATGATCACTGCGGCATCGGAGGTGACGGTTGTCTTGGTCGAAAAGAAATACTTGAGGATCGGGATGTCCCTGAGGTACGGCACCCCAGAGAGCCCTTCGCGGCTCTCCCGCTGGCTGAGACCGCTCAGGATCAAGGTCTGGCCGAGGCTGAGGACCGCCTCACTGGCAACCGTGATCTTCGTGAAACTCGTCGGTAAGCTCGGATCCTGATTGAGAATTGATAAAATACTGATACGACCCGCCTCGACTTTCACGTGGACGCGCGGGGTTCCATCCTCGGCTGGCGTGCGCAGCAGCGTCGGAGTGACCTTGAGTGTCGTCCCGAACGGGTAGGGTTTGATGTCGCCGCTGATATTGCCGGACACCTTGAAAACGAGCTCGCCACCGGCGAGGAAATTGGCGGAAGTCCCGCTCAACGCAGTCAGGTGTGGCCGTGCGAGGACTACCACCCGCTCATCAGCCGCGTTCGCAATGTTGACGCTATAGGAAGCGGCAGCAGAGAAGATCCAGCCCGATTGCGAGAGGCCGCTCACGGCCCCCGTCACGGCTGGCGGCGCGGCATAGCCAGTCCCTTCACGTTGATTGTCTGAAGCGAAGTAATTGAAGTTGAGATTGATTAGGTTGAGAAAGTTGAAACCCACGTCCTGCTGGTCCAATCCTGTCATGATGAGTAGGACCGCGTCGAACTCGATCATGCGTTGGGGATCCCCGCTGTCATCGCTTGTCAGGTCCAGGACCTGTGTCGGCTTGCCGAGGATCCGGTCCAGCATCGCTCGTTCCTTCGGGCCGCTCGTATAGCCGCTAAGGGTGAGTCGACCGGCACGCCGTTCGACCGTCACGTGGGGCAGGTCGCGGAGGAGTTCGCGGAGGGCGTCGACCTCTTTGTCCGGGGGGGGCTGTGGCTTCGCGACAGGGGTGACCGGCAATGGAGTTGCCGGGGGTGAACCGGCAGCTGCGGTGGTGAGCGGCCATGTGGGCAATAGCGTGATCGGTTCTCTCGCATCGATGGCAAGCTTTGCGGCACGGTCCGACCCGTGTGTCTTGAGCCGCCGCCGGTAGGTGGCGGCCGCGTCGTGGTTACCCGCGGCTTCGGCCAGGAGCAGGAGGTTATGGAGCGCGATGGCATTTGACGGGTCCCGAAGCAACACCTCCTCATAGGNNTTGGTTGGATCGAGCGCCACCGCCCGCTGAAACGCCACGATCGCCTGGTCGTGCTCACCCTTTTGCTCAAGTAGGCAGCCGTGCAGGAAGTGTGATGCGGCATCGAGCGGGTTATCTTGGAGCGCGAGCTTCACCTCCAGGTTGGCCTTGTCCGTTTTGCCCTCCATGAAGGCGGCCCGAGCGGCCTGGTAGTGTTTCCCTGGCGGCTGTTGCTTCGGTGGCTGAACCTGGGCGGCCACAGGAGCGAGGACGGCAGTGTCGTTGAAGCGCTCCTGGGTTACCGTTCCCGGCCCGATGCTCGCACAGCTCGCGAACAAAAGAATTACCACCCCTGATAACAGACAGGCAATTGTTTTCATTTAGCTACTATCCCTCCTCGCAAGCATGCCACTTTTTTGATTTAGCTCCTTTTTTCTTATTCAAAAGATACCGATTTTGGAAATAGAAATCAATGAGAATTATTGATTTCGAATAAGCGTCATTCTGTAGCAGAGTTGCAGAATGACGCTTATTCGAAATAATTAAGATACTCTTTTATTTTTCCCGAGTCATAATTAGATTGCTATGGCTCCTACTATTACTCCGGTATTTTTGCTTTTCTGCCATTCTGAAGGACCGTAGGGAGTGAAGAATCTTGATTCCGGCCGCTAAAAAACCTTAGATTCTTCGTCGTTGTGCTCCTCAGAATGACAATATGTCGGAGTAGTAGTAGCTTGGTGCAGCTTAAGTACCGGGGGCGTGATTGTCGCCCCCGGTAAGTGAAGGTCTGCTCTACAATCCGAAAATGAAACCCTCGAGACGACGGTTCTGGGCTCGTCCCTCTTCCGTGTCATTGCTTGCCACGGGGTTTGCTTCGCCGTAAAAGTTAAGGACCATTCGCGTGCGCGGGATTTTGTAATTATTTTCGAGGTAACTGGCAACGCTCTCTACCCTGCGACGGGAAAGATCGAGGTTATACGACGACGATCCTTTGCTGTCCGTAAACGCAGAAAGTGAGAGGCGCGCTTTGGGCGTCTTCTGCATATATTTGCCGAGCTTTTTCAGGCTGTCAGCGTATTTGGTATTGATTTCCGCGGAGTCGAAAGCAAACATAAGGCTGTTAAACTTGATACCGATGACTTTTTCAACATCGATCGACTTCTTTACAATACGCTTATCAAGCACAAAGAGTGCACCGCTGAGGAACAACGGGTTCTCGAGGAACTGATCATAACTAATCAGACGTGAGCGGGCGCTTATTGAATTGACAAGATACTCAAACTGCGGGTTTTTTTCGTTTCCTGAACTGTCGATTACAAAGAACGATACATCATATTTCTGGGCCAGATTCCTGGCAATGTCTATCGGCTTTTGTATTGTATAAATTCTACTGAAGCTGCCATCAGTCACGAGAAATACCACGGTATGTCCCTTGAGCGTTGCCAGGAGATTATCGAGTTGGGTAAGGGCGTTCTGAAGAGGCGTCAGTCCGGCTGCTTTGGTAGGCAACCGATCAGTCGCTTTGGCAAATTCTGCCTTGTTTAAGAGCTTTACTTCATAGTACGGTGTAAGGACTGGGTCGCGATCTGAGATCATCTCCTGGGTAGTGGAGTAGGTGTAAAGCCCGCCATTAAAACTAAGATCAGGAAATGATGCAATCCTTGATTGTAAAATTTCCTTTTGGAGGACAATCTTACTCTTGCCGGTTTTTTTGTAGATTTCACCCATTGAAAAGGATGTATCGCAAAGGATGATGAAATTATCGGCCATTTTCTTTAATTCTATTTGAACTTCATCAATAGTCACCGTTTCGGTTTTAGTTATCAGTTCATAAGCATGTGCGCCTGTCGCGATGACACCAATTGCCACCAACAATACCAGACACATAAATGAGACTTTAAGCTTTTTCATAGTATCCTCCTCAATTTAATAAGTGTTTGCATTTCATACTGTTAAAATCCATACAATTTTCTGAACCGCCTGTTTCGCTTCTATCCTCCTTTCTGTTGTATTAGCTGCTAGCAAAATCCTCTCCTTGAAAACATAGTGGTTTTCAGTTACTGCCCCGGACGGCTGTTGTTGTTCCCGAGCGACAGGTTCCTTCCGTTCAGTTCAGGTCATCAACCTTGTAATATTTGGTCCCCTGAAGCGTTGCCTGGGCGGCGAGGCCATAGGAAATCTACTTCACCAGGGGGATCACCCTTGCCACCTCGTAGCACACCACTGCGAAGATCTTGTTTTCCATCTGGCAATACCGGGCCACCTTCTTGTTCAACAGGATCTTGTGGAACTTAGGCCAAACCACTCTGCCTTCTCCCACGTCTTATCAGAATTGAATGCGTTCAAGAGCCTAACACAGGAACGTGCTGTATTAAAAAACTACATTTCGAAGAACGCCTCCGCCTGCGGGAACAACCTCTATCGGCTCATTATAAAATTTTTATCAAGAAACATGCCAACAGGGCGAGAAAAGAGAAGATCTATTAACGCTTTGATATACTTAATAATTTATAACCAATAGGAGTGAATGATTGATTTGAAAAAAGACATAGCCCTCAACATATTGCGGATCCGCAATATGTTGAGAATTAAAAATTGAGAACCCATGATTTCTTGCCGTTTCCTCGAGGCCTGTCCCTGCGAAGGCGGGGAGCGGGAATCGAGATGACAGTTTTACGGTAATCGCAGATGGCTAAAGATATAACGGATGTCCTATTCCCGATGCGGGGAACCATATAGTCTATGGCGGGAGTTCAAAAACCATTCAGTTATGCATTTCAAACGTGATCTGGGTATTCATACGGAAATGTTTTCCGATCGTATAGTGGATTTGGTGGAGGCAGGAGTAATCACAAACCGGTTTAAGAAGCTTCAACCCGACCGGATAACCACGAGTTTTATCAGCGGCTCGAGACGTCTGTTTGATTTTGTCGATGACAACCCCATGGTGGAGTTTCATCCTTGTGACCGTACCAATGACACGGCCCTTATCCGCATGAACGACAAGATGGTCGCGATCAATTCAGCCCTGGAGGTCGATCTGACCGGACAAGTGTACGCGGATTCATTCGGACATAAGATATACTCGGGCATCGGCGGGCAGATGGATTTTATCCGTGGTGCAGCCCTGTCGAGGGATGGAAAGCCGATTATCGCCATTCCATCCACGGCGGCCAAGGGAAAAGTGTCAAGGATTATGTCAGAATTAACGTCATGAATGGTTAGCCATCGATAATGACCGATTAAATACGGGGCTCCAGGTAAACCTACCCAGGAAAGCTCACCACTCTGTTGCATCTCTTTCAGTGCTCGGAGAAGCATTTGTTCGAGAACTCTTTCAAAAGCTACGCCTGGTGAAACAGTTTCAACACCAGGGGGCACGCTTGTGTCGCCGATAGCAGTATGCAATGCATGTTTTATGGCAGTGCGGCTGATTGTCTTGCCGTTGGCAGTAATGAAAATTGACAATTCATAAGTGTCGGTGACAGTAGTTCCGGTGAGCCCCAATGTTAGCCCTGTGCCAAATCCCTTTGCAAACACGTTGACACGATCGATGATATTATTGACAACGATTTTAACTTCGCCCTGACTCGCATCAGCAACCGGAGTTACCACAGAGGAATCTTGAAGTATCCGTTCAGCAATATTTCGTAACATGGTATCAGCTATATGATATGGCTCACCATTTCTCTGAAATTCAACGACAAGCCTAAGAGGAAGAGGTTCTTTTTTCTTTTTGAGATCTTCGTATGCAACTTTTGGAAAAGAAGGATCGATGAACGACTTAGAAGATATACAACCGGTAATCACCAACGAAGTGACTATTAAAAAAAGCATACGAATTTTGGGGTTCATAAATTCCTCCATTTGCATTTTTAAGGGCTAATTGACTAAATCCGAGGGTCGGTTCACCGTATCTACTGGATTTTGTTGTTAAACGTATAATAATTATTCAAAGAATCTTTTCTTGATCACAATAAACTTTCTCTGCGTCGAAGCAGAATATGCAGAACTGAGAGTAGGTATCTGAAAGAATTTTATAAGCATAAGACAAACTGTCTTGTGTGTCAATGGAATCCATAACAAGCAAGCGGGTTCAAAGATCACTGATTGAAGTCTTGCATCAAGAATGGAAATTCAAAAAACAATATCACAGGACGGGAGGCAGCCCTTTGCTTATATACAAAGTATTTGGATGGGACTTCACCGATATGTTTTGATCTACAATAGAAAGAGAGAATGATACCTGAATTAACAGGTGGACCGCCTTAAACGGGTGGTCCCAATGCAATCATATCTTATGATTCGGTGAACCCTTAGGATTGCACAGATTCAAGAAGGTACGCGCAAATGTTGTACGCTTTCCCGTCTTCGGCGATTTCATTGTCGGGAAATTCAGTCTCTTCCATAAAGCTCGGCCATATCCTTGAGTTTTTCGGTTATGGAAGGCGTCAATTTTTCCCAAGAAAGTCGCCACTCCCAGTTTCCATAAGCGGTACCCGGACTGTTCATTCGCGCCGTCCCGTCCAGACCTAATACATCCTGCATCGGTATGATCACCATATTTCCGACAGACATCATTGCCAGCCTGATAAATTCCCAATGAATATCGTGGGCGGGGACCATGCGTCCGAGGTAACGGAACAACCGTTCTTTGTTCTCGGGGGTTGCGTCATTTTCAAACCATCCCCGTACCGTGTTGAAATCGTGTGTCCCCGTAAACACCACCGTATGCCGCTCGATGTTGTGGGGCGCCGAGCTGTGAGTGGCGGGATTTTCACTGAACGCCGCAATCAGGGGCCGCATTCCGGGGAAGCTAAATCTTGTCATCAATTCTCTGATCTCCGCGGTAATCATTCCAAGGTCCTCCGCAATGATAGGAAGGCAAGAAAACTTCTTGGACAGGACATTGAAAAAATCCGCAGCGGGCCCGTCAACCCACTGACCTTTCCCGGCAGTCTTCTTGTCTGCCGGCACTTCCCAGTATGCGACAAATCCTCGAAAATGGTCAATCCTGATGACGTCATGAAGTCGCAGGCTGTATTCCAATCTCTTGCACCACCATTCATAGCCGGTTTTTTTCAACACATCCCACTGGTAAACAGGCGTTCCCCAGACCTGTCCCGCTTCAAAGAATGCGTCAGGAGGTGAACCGGAAACAACACGAGGTCTTTTTCTGTGATTCAGCTTGAATAATTCAGGGTTGGTCCAAACATCCGCACTGCCATGGGCAACATAGATTGGTATATCACCGATAATTTGAATGCCATGTTGATGGCAGAATCTTTTGAGAGCATACCACTGTTTGAAAAAGAGGAACTGGAAGAATTTTTCACGATCAATCCTTTCATGGAGAAGCTTTCTCATTTCTTTCATGGCTTCAGGCTGTCTGTCCCGTAGATCTTTCGGCCATCGATCCCATGATTGTCCCTGAAAGTGGGCTTTCATCGCCACAAAAAGTGAAAAATCATCAAGCCATTCGGAATTCTCTAAACAGAATCGCTCATAGTCGCTTTTGTCTTTCCGTTTCTTAAACCGATTCAGGGCCATATGGAATAGTGTTTCTTTATGAGAGATTACAGCGGGAAAATCAACACGATCATTCGGAAATCGTGGGGGCGATGCTGCGTCTTTGGCTTCGAGAAAACCTTGCTGGAACAACAATACAGGGCTGATCATGAGCGGATTACCAGCAAACGCGGATATACTACTGTAGGGAGAGTTCCCGTGTATCGTTTCTGTTGGATTCAGGGGGAGTATCTGCCAGCAGCATTGCCGGGTCTTAACGAGAAACTCGACAAAGGCATAGGCGTCCGGTCCCAGATCACCAATGCCGTAGATTGATGGAAGGGATGTAATATGGATTAATATTCCGCTCCCTCTTCTTTTCATGACTTATCTCCAGTTTCTGAAATTTTCCTAAAAGCGGATGGTCAGACTGTGATCCCCTGCACAGAAACCCGCCGACCATTTAGCACTTGGCTCTGGAAGCTGATTTACTATCTCTTCTGCTGAACTCATTGTTTGTGCAACAGGTTTTTTATGTGTTGCCATTTCAGTTTCTCCTTACTGTCACAATGGACCGGTCAGGCTGTGTCGTCAGCGTAGATGCGGATGAAGCGACCCTCGACCTCGATGCCGACGAAACGTTGGTCGCAGGTCAAGCACAGGCGCTGCGCCAGAGCGACGACGGACTCGGTGCTGTCGCTGCGTATGCGTGCAATCAGGATCGGGCGGCGGCGAAGGTGCGCGCCCGAGTAAGCTGCGTGACCGTCTGGTTCATATGTATATTGCCTCCAGGCCTCTTCATCCGATTCTTGTGAAAAGCACTACCACAGACCGTGGTTCAGCCCGATAAACGTATCCTGGGACCGATGGAGCCGTCTGCCATTCGACGATGTCCTGTGGTGAGTCGAGGGCGGTGTCGATCCATCGGCGCCACGGATTCTCCTGGCCGTTGTCTACCGGCGGCAACTCGAATTCGAGCGGTTCCCAATAGGCGTTGAAAATCATGTGGAAAAACAGTCCTTCGCCTCGAATCTCCGCGCTGAAGGCGATACTGTGCGAACCATCTCCCCAGTCTGGTTGGTTGAGTTTGACACCATGCCAAGAGTATTTCGCCTGCCACATCAGCTGGTTCAGGCTCAGTCGTTGGCGCTCGTGTTCTGTGCTGCGCAATAACCGTCGTGCGATAAGCAGCCTCACGAACCGATGCACATCCGCATGCTTCGCGATCAGCGTCCAGTCAAACCAGTTGGTCTCATTGTCATGGCAATAGCCATTGTTGTTCCCTCCCTGGGTGCGACGCACTTCGTCGCCCATCAGAATCATGGGCATGCCAATCGACATCATCGTGGCGGTAAGGAAGTTCTTCACCTGCCGGTTTCGAAGTCTCTCCACGGCGGGATCATCGGTCGGGCCTTCGGCTCCACAGTTCCAGCTAAGGTTGTCGTCGCTACCGTCACGGTTGTCGTCGTTGTTCGCCTCGTTGTGCTTCCGGTCGTAGGAGACCAGATCGTTGAGTGTGAAACCGTCGTGACACGTGACGAAGTTGATGCTCTGCTCAGGTTCGCGCTCCTTGTGGGCGTAGACCTCGGGGCTGCCCATGATCCGGTCGGCAAACCGTGTCACCGAAGAACTATCGCCTCGGAAGAATCTGCGGACATCGTCGCGGAACCGTCCGTTCCATTCCTTCCAACTGTCACCGATAAAGCTGCCCACCTGGTAGAGTCCGGCCGCATCCCAGGCCTCCGCGATCACCTTCGTGCCGGCGAGCGACGGGTCCGACTCGATATCCCACAGGACCGGCGGATTCGACATCACGCGGCCCGACGCGTCGCGAGCGAGGATCGACGCGAGATCGAACCGAAAGCCGTCCACGTGCATCTGGCCGACCCAATAGCGGATACTATCGACGATCATGCGGCGGACAATTGGGTTGTTGGCGTTGAGCGTGTTTCCGCACCCGCTGTAGTCGGCGTAGCGCGATCGGTCCTGTTGGAGGATATAGTAGATACTGTTATCCAGCCCGCGAAAACTCAGCGTCGGCCCGGTGTGGTCGCCTTCCGAGGTGTGGTTGAACACCACGTCGAGGATGACCTCGATGCCCGCCCGGTGTAGCGCTTTGACCATGTCGCGAAACTCGTCCACCGGACCGAGCGGGTCCTGGCGAGAGCTGTACGCCTGGTGGGGAGCAAAGAACGAGACCGGCTGATAGCCCCAGTAGTTGACCAGTCCCGGAGGGACATCCTGGACGTCGAACTGGAACACGGGCAGCAGTTCGACGGCGGTGATGCCGAGTTGCTGGAGGTACGGAATCTTCTCGATCAGTCCAGCAAACGTCCCGCGGGTCTTCTCGCCGACGCCGGAACTGGGGTGGCGGGTGAACCCTCGCACGTGCATCTCGTAGACGATGGTCCGAGAGGACGGGCGTTTCAGCGGCGTATCTCCTTCCCAATCATACGTGTGCGGATCCACCACTACGCTTTTCATTGCCGTCGCGGTATTGTCGCCTTCCCTGCGGGCAGCGTCGCGGCTGTAGCTCTTAGGAACAACCACGCCGCGGCCATACGGGTCCAAGAGGACTTTGGTCGGATCGAATCGCATCCCCTTCGCGGGATCGTACGGTCCCTCAACGCGATAGCCGTAAATCTGCCCCGCTTGCACACCCGGCACGAAGACGTGCCAGTAATGGTACGTGCGGTTGGTTACGGAATTAATGGGAATCACACGCGCCGGCTGAGTGTCCTCTGTACCATCAAAGAGGAGGAGTTCAATCCCTGTTGCGTTTTTTGAGAAAACACTGAAGTTTACCCCTTCGGGGGAAGCGGTTGCTCCCAGAGGGAAACTCCTTCCATCACTGACGTGAGATCCAGCGTGCGGCGTCTGCCCTGGCATCCTTTCCGTCTCATACATCTTAATTACCCTCCTTTTTGAGAATACTTTTTGAGTCATTTACCATACTACGGGGTATAACCAAAACCCTTCTCAGAGGCCGACCGGCTTTACATTCCATATTTTCTCGCAGTATTCACGGATCGAGCGATCCGAAGAAAACTTGCCCATCCGGGCCGCATTCAGGATCGACATTTCTGTCCACCGTTTTTTATCGCGGAATGACTTGCACACGTCATCCTGACAGGCGATATAGGATGGGTAATCGGCAAGAACCATATAGTCATCACGGCTGAGCAGGGAATCGATAAAAGGTTTGAACAGATCTTTGTCTCCTCCCGAAAAGACCCCACCGGCGATCTGATTCATTACTTCCTGCAGGGCCGGATTCGTTTCATAGTACTGCCTGGGATTATAGCCCTTCGCCTTAAGGGCCAGTACCTCTTCAGTGGTCAATCCAAAGAGGAAGAAGTTTTCAGCCCCCACTTCCTCACGGATCTCGATGTTCGCCCCGTCAAGCGTGCCGATCGTTAACGCCCCATTCATGGAAAACTTCATGTTTCCGGTCCCCGATGCCTCTTTGCCCGCCGTCGAGATCTGCTCCGACAGGTCGGCGGCAGGATAGATCATCTGGCCGCTCGTCACGTTGAAGTTGGGGAAGAAGACTACCTTGAGGCGGTCTTTCATGCTGGGATCACTGTTCACAATCCCTGCCACCGAATTGATGAGTTGGATGATCAGCTTCGCCATATAGTAGCCGGGTGCGGCCTTCCCGCCAAAGATCACGGTCCGCGGCGTCATCTCGATGTTCGGATCATTCTTGATGCGGTTATAGAGCGTTATCACGTGAAAGAGGTTCAGTTGTTGACGCTTGTACTCGTGGATCCGTTTTACCTGGGTATCAAAAAGCGATGCCGGATCAACTCCAATGCCGGTGCGCTCCTTGATCAACGCGGCAAGGGCTTCTTTATTGGTCTGCTTGACCCTGCACCAGTCTTCCTGGAATGCCCGGTCTTTTGCAAAGGCCTCCAGATTTCTCAGCTCTTTTTCGAGGTTATTCTGCCACCCGTTTCCAATTTTAGTTGTGAGGAGCCGTGCCAGCCCGGGGTTGCTGAGGGCGATCCAGCGCCTCGGTGTCACGCCGTTTGTCACGTTGAGGAACTTCTCCGGATATAATTCATAAAAATCGTGCAAAACGGTTTTCTTGAGCAGTTCGGAATGGAGCGCTGCAACCCCATTGATGGCGTGGCCGCCGACGCTCGCCAGGTTTGCCATGCGTACATACTTTTCACCCGTCTCGTCAATGAGCGACAGCCGGGCAATACGGGAGTCATCCCCCGGAAACTTGGCCCGAACCTCATCGAGAAACTTCCGGTTTATCTCGTAGATAATCTCGAGGTGTCTCGGCAGGAGACTGGCAAAGAGGGAAAGGGACCACTTCTCCAGCGCCTCCGGCAGGAGGGTATGGTTTGTATAGGCAAGGGTTTTCCGGGTGACTTCCCAGGCCTCTTCCCAGTCCAGCAGGTGTTCGTCCATCAGGAGCCTCATCAGCTCCGCCACGGCGATCGAGGGGTGCGTGTCGTTGAGCTGAATGGCAAAGCTCTCGTGGAAGGTGTCCAGACTGTATCCTCTCATCAGGTGAATCCGCACCATGTCCTGGAGCGAGCAGGAGACGAAGAAGTACTGCTGGGCAAGGCGGAGGTGTTTGCCGATCTCCGGCTCATCGTTGGGGTAGAGAACCTTGCTGATCGTTTCGGAAATGATCTTCTCATCAACGGACTTATAGTAGTCACCGACGTTGAAGGCCTGAAAATCGAAAGACTCGACGGCCTCTGATTTCCAGAGGCGAAGGAAATCCGTGATTCCCGCCCCGTAGCCCGCGATAGGTGTGTCGTAGGCGACCCCTTTGACGACGCGATGCGGCACCCAGCGAACCCGGAGGCGGTCCTGCTCATCACGGTAGTGCTCGGTGTATCCTCCCCCACTCACGTGATAGGAGATCTCAGGGCGGCAGATCTCCCAGGGATTACCAAGTTTCAGCCAATAGTCCGTTTTTTCCACTTGCCTGCCGTCCCGGATTTCCTGATTGAAGATACCGTACTCATACCGGATCCCATAACCGATCGCCGGAACCTGGAGTGTCGCCAGCGAATCCATGTAGCACGCCGCGAGCCTGCCCAGACCGCCATTGCCGAGGCCGGGTTCCGGCTCCAGACTGAGCAGCGTTTCCAGATTGAGCCCCAGTTCTGCGACTGCCTGCTCCGCCTGCTCCCAAATGCCGAGACTGATCAGGTTATTGCCGAGATGCGGCCCCTCGAGAAACTCCGCAGACAGGTAGGCAACCATTTTGGCGTTTTTGTCCCGCAGGAGGTGAAGCGATTTGACCCAGCCCTCCATGATCCGGTCACGGATCGTATAAGCCAGCGCCATGTACCAGTCATTCGGTGTCGCCAGCTCGGGCACGCGTCCCTGAATGAAATAGAGGCTATCAAGGATGGCCTGCTTTAGTTCTGCGGGATTCATACTTGTGCGAATGCCTTCGCCCGTGCCTTTCGGCGTTCCACCGTTCTTGCTTTTCTTTATTCCCCCGCTCTTGAGTGTCATAGATCCTCCTTCACGAGTTCGATTTACACAGCGCATCGGTTTTCACCGCTGCTGGTTATTTGGCTGAGGCTCGGCGACCATCATTGTGGTCGTAGTCCCATGGCCTCAGTCTGCCATTTCGAGGATACTGCGGCTGTATTCCTCCTTCAGGCTCGAGAGAAATTTTACGTCGATCTGTCCTTTCCACGTCGTAATCTCGGTAAACCGTTTCGGGATCGATACGCTTTCCGGCCGGTACCCTGACCTGACGCGCATCTTCCATCTCAACCTCTGAATCCTTTCAGCAACAGTGTCCATGTTTTCTGCCAGAGACCCGTAACCGACACTCTTCAGACAATTGCCGAGCACTTCATCTGTATATACACCCCGCGCGAACAGACACGAGACCATCGAGGTGAGAAAGGCCCTTCCCTTTTCATCCGTAACCAGGAATTTTACGGCATCTTCAACAGCTTTGCCTTTCGGCTTTTGGTCGTAGGAGTAGCCTCCCGCGTCAAGATGCGAGTGTCGCAGGCCGAGCGCCTGGGAAACAAAGAACGTCTCACCTGTCGCATAGCCCGCCATCTCCTGGCCGAGAACACAGGCGAAATCACGGCCCCCGTATCGTTCCGCTGCCTTTGCCGTACTTTGAGACAGAATTTGATAGAAGTCATTCGTCCCATAAGCGAGATGGTGCAGCGCAGTCTGATAAGAGGCGCCATTGCCGAACGCAAGGGGAACAAGAGCCTCTTTCTCTGTGATGATGCCCTTGGCGAGCGCCTCTGTTGCCCATGCAAGCGCGACGCCGGCAGACATCACATCGAGACCCATCTTCTCAGCTACGTCGATAAGCTTCAGGACCTCGAAGCAGTCCATGACCCCAATCATCGAGCCGACGGCAAAGATCAGCTCATGGTCGTAGGATATCTGACGGTAAATATACTGATTTTCTTCATGGAAACGTTCTCTCACAAACCCTATATGTATACAGCCCACGGGACATCCTGCACAGGCGGCATTTCTGAGCAGGGCAACCTCCGCAAACTGCTCTCCAGTGATTCCGGCGGTCGCCGGATCCGACGTTGCCTGAAGGTTCCTCACCGGCAGAGCGCTTATGCCGTTCAGCACGGCAACATTGATAGGGGTGCCATAGTTATGGTATTTGCTCATCATGTCGGTATCAGTCATATCCGTATAGACTTTTTCAAACACCTTTTGATACTCGGCGCCCCCCGGGAGAGGGAAAGAGCTGTCGCCATGGATCATGATCGCCTTCAGGTTTTTAGAACCCATCACCGCCCCGCCCCCGAGTCTGCCGAAGTGGCGATAGGTATCGACGTTAATGCAGGCCATAGGCGATTGCCGCTCACCCGCGGGGCCTATCCTAAGGATCGTCCGGTGGCCTGTTCCGGGGAACATCTGCCGCAGGGCCTTTCCCGTGAGCTGTAAGTCAGTACCCCACAGGTAGTGGACATCCTTAATTTCGATCCGCCGGGAACCGACGACAAGGGCAGACGGCGACTTCGCCCTGCCGGTGATCACCAGGGCATCATAATCTGCAAACCGCAGCGACAGGGCTGAACGCCCGCCTCCATGGCTCTCGGCATATTGATCGTGGTAGGGTGACGTAAAGGCACAGACAGTCTTGCTCATGAGTGGAAAGTATCCTGTCAGCGGGCCAATGGCAAAGATAAGCGGCTGTCCGGGATCACCCCATGGTTTATCGAAGATACTGTATTTTTCGAAAAGCAGGGCTGCCAGGCCGCTTCCACCTGCCACCGTATTCCTGCCGTCGATGTCTGTAATGGTGCTCCGGCCGGCCGAAAGATCGACAATAAGTACCCTGAAATGCTCTCTTATCATGACTTCACCTCCGCTGCTGCTTCTTTTCCCGCAGAAAGTGTTCCCCTTGATAATTCCCCGTGTCCCAGGCAGTCATGGGGACAGTACGGTACGCACCTGCCGCAGTGGATGCAGACAAAGGGCTCCCCGGTTGCGTCCTGGTAGATCGCATCAACCGGACAAGCCTTTACGCAGGCCCCGCAACGGATGCAGAGCTTCTTTCTCACCACGACTCCCCCGCCTTTCCTCTGGGAATACGCACCGGTAGGGCAGGCCATTGCGCAGGGCGCAGGGTCGCAGGCCAGACAGATACTCGCCTCGAACCCTGTCGAGAGCCCCCCCGATGATCTGATGCGGATCCCCGCTGTGTCCCAGGACAGGCGCTTATGTAAAAGCCGCGCACAGGCGAGTGAGCACGAATGGCATCCGATGCAACGCTCCATTCTCGGCGTGGTTAGAATTTTCATGGTTCCCTCTCCTTCCCATACATCGTCACACTCATCACAAAATAACTGCGATTTTCCCTTAAACGCTTCTCTCTTCGCTTATGTCTTTGCCTTCGACTGCTCTGCCACAGCCTCCGCGGCCTTCTCCACGGCATCCTGGTCGCCAAGATAGTATCTTCTGATCAGCTTCATATCGTCCTCAAGCTCGTACACCAAGGGCTTCGCGGTGGGGATATTCAGGTCAGCGATGTCCTTATCGGAGATCCGCTCCGCATACTTTATCAGGCCTCGCAGCGTGTTGCAGTGGGTGCGGCATATCGGTCCAGCCCGTGAAGCGGTTTTCCTTGTTCCAGGCGCTTTCGCCATGCCTCAGTAAAACGATTTGTTTCATATTACCCCCTACTGTCTCTTTCATCGTGCATCGGCTTCAAACTCAGACTCCGGCCGCGGTAAATGCAGCGCCGACGATCGCCAAGGCCTCTTCCTGTATCTTTTGCAAGTGCGATTCGCCAAGAAAGCTTTCCGCGTATATCTTGTAAATGTCCTCTGTCCCTGATGGACGGGCCGCGAACCAGCCGTTTTGGGTGATCACCTTGAGCCCGCCGATGTCGGCATCATTGCCCGGTGCGCGGGTGAGCATGGCGGCAATTGGTTCTCCCGCGAGCTCGGCCGCGGCAATCATTTCCGAAGAGAGATCTTTCAATACCGCCCTCTGTGGTGCAGAAGCCGGAGCATCAATCCGCTCATAATACGCTCTCCCGAACCGGCCTTCGAGTTCCCGGTAGAGTTCAGCAGGGTCTTTGCCGCTCCGCGCGGTCATTTCACAGGCAAGGAGATCCATGATAATGCCGTCCTTTTCCGTAGTCCAGACCTTCCCGTTCTTTCTCAGGAACGACGCGCCTGCGCTCTCTTCTCCGCCAAATCCGTATGAACCGTCAATAAGTCCGTCGACGAACCACTTGAATCCGACAGGCACCTCGGCGACTCTCCTCCCGAGCGCTGCGCCAACCCGGTCGATCATCGATGTGGAAACGAGGGTCTTGCCTATCGCGGCGTCTTTTCTCCAGCCGGGTCTGTTCTGGAAGAGATACCAGATGGCAGCGGAAAGATAATGGTTCGGGTTCATGAGCCCCGCGCTTTTTGTCACGATGCCGTGGCGGTCTGCATCCGTATCGTTGCCGAAGGCGATGTCGAAACGGTCCTTCAGTTGGATAAGGCGTGCCATGGCATATGGGGAGGAGCAGTCCATCCTGATCCTCCCGTCCTTGTCAGCGGTCATAAACGAAAATGTGGGATCAACTACGTCATTGACAACCTCGAGTTTCAGTCCGTACCGTTCGACGATGGGAGACCAGAAACCGACCGCAGCCCCGCCGAGGGGGTCCACGCCGATCCTGAGACCTGCGGACGCAATAGCCTGCATGTCGATAACGTCACCGAGGTCATTGACATAGGAAGCAACAAAATCATTCTGTTCGATGTACTCGGTCCTGAGCGCCTTTTCGAAACGGATCCTTTTTATGCCCTTGAGCCCCCGGGAGATGAGTTCGTTCGCCCTGTCTTCAATGATCCTCGTGGTTGCTGGATCCGCCGGACCGCCGTGGGGCGGGTTGTACTTGAAGCCGCCGTCCTCCGGTGGATTATGGGAAGGCGTGATGACTACACCGTCTGCGCGCCCCCTGCTTCCGCGTATCTTCTGGTTATACGTGAGGATCGCATGGGAGATGACCGGAGTCGGCGTATAGGTATACCCCGTCTGTACGCGAAGGCCCACCTTGTTGCCGGCAAATACTTCGACCGCGCTCGCGAAGGCCGGTTCAGACAAGGCATGGGTATCTATACCGAGGAAGAGAGGCCCCCCGATCTTCTGCGATCTCCGGTACTCGCAGATCGCCTGGCTGATGGCAAGGATGTGCGACTCATTAAAACTGTTCTTCAGTGATGATCCCCTGTGGCCCGATGTACCGAAGGCAACCAGTTGGCCAGGTTCCGAGACATCCGGTCTATACGTGTAATAGGCGGCGATAAGCCTCGGGATGTTCGCCAGCATTGATCGCGGCACCGTTTTTCCCGCGAGTTCATGTATCTTCATTCTTTCATCCTCTTGCCGATCTGTTGATATTTCTCAGGTCCGCTTTTCTCATACCTTTGCCGAGGTAGCGTTTTTTGTCTCCTTCTCTTTATAATTATATTCCGTTGACAACCCCCTGAACCCCCTGTTCACAGCGGATATTCAGTAAGAGAAAGCGTTATATGCGCAAGACCATCAACATATTCCCGCTTTACCGGGAAACCGCTCCGGTTGAAGACTGTGAGCATTCCTTTGTTCACAGGCAGGACATCAGCATGGAAATTCGAAACCCCTTTCTCCTTTGCGATGCCTGCAAGGTGTCTGAGTATCAAGCTGGCGATACCAAGACCGTGGTAATCCTCCTCGACTGTAAAGGCCACCTCGGCCCTGTCAGGAGGGTCAGCATTTCCAAACGCGATGTAGCGTCCTGCTCCAATGATCTTTTCCTCTGTGCCATCCTGGATACATGTCACAAGAGCAACAGTCTGGACAAAGTCAACTTCCGTTGCATTTTTTAATTCCTTGGGCGTGACATGCTGTTTTGGTGCAAAGAACCTCATGTATATCGTCCTTTCATCCAGTTCCCTGAATGCAGCAAGGAGGGCACTCTTGTCATCAGGCCTAATTGCACGAATCGTCACCTGGAGGCCATTTTTGAGCGTCTCCTGAGCGGAATAATTCTCCACGTCTATCATTTGTCCTGTCCTTTCAGCCGGAATGTCACATCAACAGTCTGCTGAGCTGTCTCAATCTCCTCATTGGCCGGTATAATTACTATCTTCACTTCGATTGCCCCTGGTCGCGTCTGAGGTCGATAATCTCCATGCGATGGTTTGCATCGGGATGCGTTGATGAAGGGCCTTCCGTCAGAAAAGCGATATCACCTTTCACCTCATGGCGTGCGACCCATCCTCTGACATAGGTATTCCAGTCATCAGGATGATTTGGTTCGTACACCGGATATACTCCACTGGAAAAGACGAGGTTTTGACAGGTCCGTTCAAAAGCGCTTACTGCCACGATCCAGAAAGGGGTCCTGAAAATAGACAGGCTCCGGGCGGTTGTGCCGCTGTGTGTTGGTGTAAACACTGCGGCCGGAGAGGCATATTCGAGACTTGCTTCAACCGCTATTGCAATAAGATGAGCTGGTTTGATCCTGCTGCTGATATCGATCCCATGATACAGCTCACCGACCGTGGCCGGTCGTCTCTGTGGCTCGACTTCGGCAGCAATCTTCGCCAGCATTTCTACTGCGTCTACCGGATATTTGCCCATGGCAGATTCTCCTGAGAGCATGACGCAATCAGTGCCGTCGAGAATGGCGTTTGATACGTCTGTCGCCTCAGCGCGAGTCGGCCGCCTGTTTTCAGTCATGGATTCCAGCATCTGCGTTGCCGTAATAACCGGTTTTGCTCTTCTGTTGGCCTGCCTCATAAGGTCCTTCTGGATAATGGCGATCCTTTCTATCGGGACTTCCACACCGAGATCCCCGCGGGCAATCATGATACCGTCTGCTGCATTGAGAATATCATCCATATTATCGAGGGCGTTCGAGCGCTCGATCTTGGCGATGATGAAGGGATGGTAGTCCAGGGCGTCGGCAGCCTGACGCACAGCCTTGATGTCGGCGCCGGTCTCGACAAAGGACTGGCTGACCGCGTCAATGCCTTCTTCCGCGGCGAACTTCAGACATTCGTGGTCGCGTTCGGTGAAGGCGCTGATTCCGAGATTTATACCGGGGAGATTCAGCCCCTTGCGGGACCGCAGCTCGCCGCCCACGATCACCCTGCAGATTACCTCATTGTCCTTGACCACAGACACATCAAGCTGAATGATCCCGTCATTCAAAAAGAGCGTGTCACCAGCCCTGACCGCCTGCGGCAGACTCTTGAAGGTGACCGAAGCCCTTCCTGCATCTCCGACAATATCGTCGATGGTCAGTACAAAGGAGTCTCCGGGTTTTAGTTCCACGGGCTCCTGCGCAAGGTTTCCGATGCGCATCTTGGGACCGGAAAGGTCAGCCATGATTGCGATCCGCTTTCCTGCGGCACGGGCAGATGATCGCAGGTTCTTCACCACGGAGCGGTGGCTGTCGAAACTGCCGTGCGAGAAATTGAGGCGGGCGATGTTCATGCCTGCCCGTATCATCTTTTCCATGATCTCGGCTGATTCCGAGGCCGGACCTATTGTACAAACAATCTTTGTCTTATTCCGGGGTAGCATCATGGCGGCCTGTCTCCTTCCTGCAAGGGTCCATATTTATGATTTATTCACTTCATCACGGCCGGCTGTCCGGTTGATGCAAGGACACTGCTCCAGACCCAGCCTGTGGGATCGATCTTCTTTCGTGTCGAAACAGCAAGCGGAATCGGCACATGGGTGAACTGATGATTCCAGAAGCCGACGATCATGCCGGTCCTGCCCGCCATCCCCGCGTGTACGGCATTATGCCCCATGAGCAGGCAGAAGGCTGAGTCATGAGGATTCGCCGGTTGACTCCTGATCATATAACTCGGGTCGATATACTTTAGATTGATCTCCATGCCGATCCGCCTGAAATAGTCCCTGATCGCGTCTCTCAGGTATGTACCGATGTCGCCATACTTGATATTGCCCGAGGCGTCCCGCTCACCTGAGGCCTCGAAAAGCTCCTGGCCTGCTCCCTCGGCAACGACAATGACGGCATGACTTCTCTGCTCGAGCCGCTTCTTCAGGGCGCCAAGCAGGCCACCCAGCGCAAAGGGGACCTCTGGTATCAGACAAAAGGTTACCTGGCTGTCCACCAGCACGGAGTAGGCGGCAATAAAGCCGGAGTCCCGTCCCATGAGTTTTACCAGGCCGATGCCGTTGCGTGCGCCGGCAGCCTCTGAGTGTGCGGCATGGGTCGCCTTTTTTGCCTCAGAGACGGCAGTCTCGAACCCGAATGTCTTCTGAACATAGGAAACATCGTTGTCTATCGTTTTCGGGATCCCGATCACGCTGAGCTTAAGACCGCGCTTCCCGGCTTCCTCGCTTATGTCAAGAGCGCCCCGCTGTGTACCGTCTCCGCCGATACAGAAAAGGACGCCGATCCCCATACGCTCCAGGGTATCAACCATTATTGAGACGTCCTGATTGCCGCGGGATGAGCCAAGCATGGTGCCGCCCATCTCGTTGATCTGTGCCACCACCTGGGGATTGAGCATGATCGGCTGGTGTCCGTGTTTCGGCGCCAGCCCTTCGTATCCGTAAGGAAAACCATAAATCGTCCGCACCCCGTAGTGATGATGGAGGCTCAGGACGATTGCCCGTATCACATCGTTCAGCCCCGGGCAGAGACCGCCGCAGGTAACAATGCCGCAGGCAAGTTTTGACGGGTCGAAGAATATCTTTTCCCTCGGGCCTGCTGTCTCAAATCTCGGCGGCTCATTTCCGGCGTCGAGATAACGCCGTATCGAATTGAGGTCGCTGTTAAAGAGGACATGCTCCTCATCACCGACGAACCGCACCCCTCTCATGGGAGACGGAATAGTACACTCGCCGAGCCTCGATACTTCAAAATTAAGATTACCTGACATCATTACTGCTCCTTTTCAATTACGATTTTTAGGCCTTCATGGAGATCATATATCTGAGGAGGTCGACCACCCGGTTCGAATACCCCCATTCATTGTCATACCAGGCAATAAGCTTAAAAGCGTTTTTTTCGTCTTTGAAATTGTTCCGCATCGTGGTGAGAGAATCATAGATGGAAGAACTGCTGGAATGAATAAAGTCGGTGGAAACAACTTCTTCATCGGTGTATTCAAGAATACCTTTCAGATAAGACTCCGAGGCCTTCTTCATCAAGGCGTCGATCTCATCGATAGAGCTCTCATTTACTGAACGAAATGTAAAATCGATAACGGAAACATCCGGTGTCGGAACACGAAATGCCATTCCGATCAACTTCCCCTTCATAGAGGAAATCACGTCGTGAAGCGCCTTGGCCGCTCCAGTGCTGGAAGGGATGATGTTCATCGCGGATGCACAGGGAATAATGGATATACCTGCTTTCATCTTTTTCTGACCTCCCGAGGAGGCATCAAGAAGGAGGGCTTACCATAACCGTTCCTTCTTGATGCGCACATTTCACTTTAACCGACAGCGTTTGTCTGTAACGGTATTGTGCTGTTCCTTGTCATTACGGAACAAGCGGTATTTGGCCAGCCAAATCGTACTTGATGATCGTGCGGATCTTATTCTCGATTTGCAGGTAACGGGCGACCTTGGTGGCCGGCAGCACCTTGTTCAGTTTCGGCACGTAGGACTGCACCTGCTTCGCTTCGGCCGTCTGAATAGCAAGAAATTCGGATGTCAACTTTTTCGCTTTTTTATTGTCCATGGACTTCGTATTCCACGCATCTGCATAGTCCTTAATCATTGCCGCCACGCGCTTGTTGATCTTCTCGAGGTCCTTCTGGTACGCCTCATAGACCGGCCAGAAACCCTTGGCCTCGGATTCGGTGAGCTTCATGTTTGTTGCCACGACGAGTTTTTTGTCCGCCTTGATCTTGTCACGGAGGATCTGCATGTTGTCCGCCGGTTTGTCGGCCGTGGCGCTCTGGGCCAAGGCTGGTGTCATCCACAGTACGGTAATGAGTAAAACAACGATCTTGGTAAGTTTCATCATAATAATCTCCTTTTTTCTTTTTTTTAAAATTGGGTTACAGTTACTCTTAAAATTGCATTTTTTGTTATTTCTCCGGTTCCCTCTTGATTCCTTTCGCA
>DNYO01000216.1:1386-8229 GCA_003506795.1 Deltaproteobacteria bacterium | reverse complement strand
ATAAAGGGGAATTACAATGCGGCAACTTGTCATATTGGCCTGCGGGGAATGCAAAAGACGCAACTATACAACGACGAAGAATAAGCAGAAGACCCCGGACAGGCTTGAACTGAAGAAATACTGCAACGCCTGCAGGAAGCACACAAGCCACAAGGAGACGAAATAACACATAAAGGCCAGTAGCTCTAACGGATAGAGCACCGGACTCCAAATCCGGGTGTTGGGGGTTCGAATCCCTCCTGGCCTGATAATACGGTGAACTGAAATGGATTTCAAAAGCAGACTAGAGCCTATAAAGGATTATTTCCGGGAAGTGTATCACGAAGGGAAAAGGGTTACCTGGCCATCAAGAAAGGATGCCATGAAGGGGACGTATATCGTTCTCATAACCGTGGTTGTCGCGGCGCTTTTTCTCGGCATAGTCGATATAGGCCTCGCGAAGATTGTCCAGGCCCTCATACGGTAAGGACCGGTGGAAAATTTAATGGATAAGAAATGGTATGTTGTCCACACCTATTCGGGATACGAACAAAAAGTCAAGGAGATGTTGGAAGAGAACATCAAGATTACAAAGATGGAGGAGTATTTCGGAGATATCATCGTTCCTTCCGAGATTATCATGGAGAAGGTGAAGGGACAGGTGAAAAAATCCCAGAGGACAGTTTTTCCGGGATACATTATCGTCAACATGGTCATGAACGACACCACCTGGCATTTCGTGCGTAATACCCCGAAGGTAACCGGTTTTGTCGGCTATGACAAAATGAACCCTCCGGCCCTGCCCGAGAAGGAAGTAAACGATATCATAAACGCGATCCAGGAAGGCAAAGGAAAGATCAAACCCAAGATCAGGTTCGAAAAGGGTGACGGCATCAAGGTTACCGAGGGGCCGTTCACGAATTTTACCGGCAACGTCGAAGAGATAAAACCGGAGAAGGGCAAAGTGAAAGTTCTTCTGAATATTTTCGGCAGGACGACACCGGTGGAACTTGATTTTATCCAGATAGAGAAAATCTGAAGGAGCATAAGAAATGGCAAAGAAAGTTATCGCATTGGTAAAACTCCAGTTACAGGCAGGCCAGGCCACCCCGTCGCCTCCTGTCGGTCCTGCACTCGGCCAGCATGGCGTCAATATCATGGAGTTCTGCAAGGCCTTCAATGAAAGAACGAAGAGTCAGGAGGGCACCATCATTCCTGCCCTCATCACGATATTTTCAGACAGGACTTTTACCTTTGTGACGAAGACACCGCCCGCGTCATTTCTCATCAAGAAGGCGGCGAAACTCGCTAAAGGTGCCCATGCTCCGAGAAAAGAAGTGGTGGGATCCATAACGAAGTCTTCAGTCCAGGAGATCGCACAGCTCAAAATGGTCGATCTTAATGCGAAAGATCTCGAAGGCGCCATGAAAATCATCGAGGGATCGGTGAGAAGCATGGGTCTCGAGGTTGTAGAAGGTTGAAGCAGGCAGGCACCCGGCACGTTCACGACAGCGCGCTGGTGTCTATTCAATAAAGAGGTGAACAGATAATGGCACTTTCAAAGAAATATGTCGAAGCGAGAACGAAGATAGATCGCGAAAAGCATTACGAAATGGATGAGGCACTCGACCTTTTGCCGCAGGTTTCATATGCAAAGTTCGATGAAACCGTGGAACTTGCCCTGAGATTGGGGGTAGACCCCCGTCACGCCGACCAGATGGTCCGTGGCAGCGTGGCCCTTCCGAATGGGCTTGGCAAGACGGTCCGGGTCGTGGTGTTCGCGAAGGGCGAGAAGGAAAAAGAAGCCCAGGATGCAGGTGCGGACACGGTCGGTGCCGAGGATCTCATTGATAAGATCCAGAAGGGATGGATGGAATTCGACAAGGCTATTGCAACCCCGGATGTCATGGGTATGGTCAGCAAACTCGGAAAGATACTGGGTCCAAGAGGTCTTATGCCGAACCCCAAGGTTGGCACAGTTACCTTCGATATCGCCAAAACGGTGAAGGAGATGAAGGCCGGCCGGGTGGAGTTCAGAGTGGACAAGGCAGGCAACCTCCATGTTCCCGTTGGGAAGATAAGTTTCGGGAAAGAGAAGCTTCTTGAAAACCTCAATTCACTCCTCGATGCGGTTATCAGGCTCAAACCGCCCACAAGCAAAGGAACGTACGTAAAGGGAATGGCGATCAGTACCACGATGAGCCCGGGTATAAAGATCGACCCTTCATATGCGCGAAGCCTGACGAAATAGGGAAAAGGTCAGAGAAAGCAGGTGTGATGCTTCAGACGAAGCGTCAGTAAACGAACGCGGCCTGCCGAGACTTTTCATTAGCATGGTCTCCCTGACTTTCCATACATATTCTACAGAAAGGAGGGAAAAAAACCATTGGAACGGCAAAAGAAAACAGAAGTTGTTGAAGAACTGGGATCAAAGCTGAAAGAGCTCGACTGCCTTTTCCTGGCGGACTACAGTGGTATGAACGTGTCCCAGGTGACGAAGCTGAGAAGAGAGTTGCGTAATGTCGGCACGGAGTTCACCGTTGTCAAGAATACTCTGCTCAGAATAGCCTCAAAGGGTACAAAGGCAGAAGCTCTTTACGACAAGTTTGATGGTCCTAATGCGATCATCTGCACCAACGCGGACCCGATCGGTCCTGCAAAGGTGATTGCCGGCCTGGCTAAAGAGATGCCCAATCTCAAGATGAAGGCGGGATATATCGGCACCCGCACAATCACGGCGGAAGATATCCAGAAGCTCGCCACGCTTCCATCGCGAGACATCTTGCTCGGCAAGCTGGTAGGTCTTCTGAAGGGCCAGCCGACGCGTCTCGTCTACGCATTGTCCGGGAATCTGAATAAGCTTATGCTCGTGCTTAATTCGATCAAGGCACAAAAAGAACAAGCATGAAGGAGGATTAAATAAAATGAGTATTTCACGGGAAGAAGTTGTCCAGTTTATTGAGAATATGACCGTACTCGAACTCTCGGAGTTCGTCAAGGAGTTGGAAGACAAATTCGGCGTACAGGCTGCGATGCCCATGATGGCTGCAGCTCCGGGCGCGGGAGGCGCGGCACCCGCAGCGGAAGCCGTGGAAGAGAAGACGGAGTTTAACGTAACTCTGACGGGATACGAGGCAGAAAAGAAGATTCAGGTTATTAAAGTTGTCCGTGCCATCACGGGCCTCGGACTCAAGGAAGCCAAAGATCTCGTAGAAGGAGTGCCGAAAGCGGTTAAAGAAGCTGTCTCCAAAGACGAAGCTGCCAACATCAAGAAACAGCTTGAAGAAGTCAGCGGACAGGTTAAGGTTGATTAAAAGGCAATTGTGCAGGAAACAGGGGTCCGGTACTGAAGCGACAAGCCTCGTACTGGATCCCTGTCTTCAGTTTCAACACCCAAATGAGGTGAGATAATTTTATGAAAGAAATTTTCCATAACAAGATATTCCGGAAGAATTACGGGAAGATCAAAGAGGTTCTCGAGATACCGAATCTCATCGAGATCCAGCTTGATTCTTACGAGAAGTTCTTGCAGAAAGATATTGCGGCGGAGAAAAGGGACGCCATGGGTCTTCAGGCGGTCTTTAACAGTGTTTTCCCTATCCGTGACTCACACGAAACGACAACCCTCGAGTTCGTGAAATACGACATGGGCGAGCCCAAGAATTCTGAAGAAGAGTGCATTGTCAGGGGCCTCACATATGCGGCCCCCATGAAGGTGACCATCAGACTCGTTGTATGGAACATCGATGCGGATACAAAGGCGCGGGATATACGCGCCGTCAAGGAACAGGACGTATATTTCGGGGAGATACCGCTCATGACAGAGCGGGGAACCTTTATTATAAATGGCACGGAACGAGTTATTGTCAGCCAGCTCCACCGTTCACCCGGTGTCTATTTTGATACGGACCAAAGCAAGACTACCATAGGCGGGAACCTGTCCTATACGGCCCGCGTTATACCGTACCGCGGTTCCTGGCTTGATTTTGAATTCGATCACAAGGAACTCGTTTATGTAAGAATAGACAAAAAGAAGAAAATTCCCGTCACTCTCTTTCTCAAGGCGCTGGGATATTCGGAGAAAGAGATCCTCGATTACTTTTACGAGATAGAGACGATCATTGTAAAGGACAAGAGACTCTTCAAGGAGACTGCTCTTGCGCTCCTGGTGGGACAAAAGGCGCCCTCGGACATCATCAACGAGAAGACCGACGAGGTGCTCGTCAAGAAGCATAAGAAGATCACCAAGGCCGTCATCAAGAAGATGGAACAGGCCAACATCCATGAGATCCCCGTCACCGAAGACGACATTATCGGAAAGGTGACCTCTGTCGATATTATCGACCCAAAGACGAAAGAGGTCCTCATCCCCATCAACAAGGAGATAACCGCGGACGATCTCGAGAATATTGTCGAGAAGAAGGTAAAAAGCTTCGAGATCCTTTTCATAGACAACCTCAACGTCAGCCCGTCACTGCGCAATACCATGAACATCGACAAGGTCTCCACAAAAGAGGAAGCCCTTATCGAGATATACCGCAAATTGAGACCCGGTGACCCTCCAACCATCGAATTTGCCGAGACGCTGATACAGAATATGTTTTTCAGCCCGGAACGGTACGATCTTTCGCGGGTCGGCAGACTCAAGATCAACCATCGGCTGGCCCTGGACGTAGCCCTCGATATGACCATCCTGAGGAGAGAGGACATTATCGAGGTCGTGCGGCAGCTCCTCAAATTGAAGGATGCCCGCGGACCGGGTGATGACATCGACCACCTCGGCAACAGAAGGGTCCGCACCGTTGGCGAGCTCCTCGAAAACCAGTTTCGGATGGGCCTCGTGCGCATGGAGCGCGCCATCAAGGAGCGCATGAGCCTGCAGGAAGTGGACAGCCTGATGCCCCACGACCTGATCAATTCCAAGCCGGTCTCGGCCGTGGTCAAAGAGTTTTTCGGTTCCTCGCAGCTGTCGCAGTTCATGGACCAGACGAACCCGCTGAGCGAGATCACCCACAAACGCAGGCTTTCAGCGCTGGGCCCCGGAGGCCTGACGCGTGAAAGGGCCGGTTTTGAGGTGCGAGACGTGCACCCCACCCACTACGGAAGGATATGCCCCATCGAGACGCCTGAAGGTCCGAACATCGGTCTTATTGCGTCGCTCTCCACGTTTGCCAAGGTCAACGAGTTTGGCTTTATCGAGGCCCCCTACCGCCACGTTGTGGACAAGAAAGTGACGGATGACGTCAAGTACCTGAGCGCCCTCGAAGAGGAGCAATACTATATCGCTCAGGCCAATGCGCCCGTGGACAAGGACGGCAAGCTGATAGGAGACCTGATTCCCGCTCAGAAAGGCGGCAGCGTGTATCTCGTCAGCCCCGACCAGGTGGAGTTTATGGATGTATCTCCGAAGCAACTGGTCAGTGCCTCCGCGGCATTGATCCCTTTCCTTGAACATGACGATGCCAACAGGGCCCTCATGGGCTCCAACATGCAGCGTCAGGCTGTGCCGCTCGTCATCACCGAGGCCCCGATCATCGGTACCGGTATGGAGCGCGTTGTCGGCAGGGACTCCCGGGTAACGGTCATGGCACGCCATGACGGTGTCATCGAGAGCGTCGATGCCAGCCGCATCATTCTCAAGTACGAGGAAAAGAAAGGCCACGACGAGACGGCGACAAAGATAGACGTGTATAAACTGCTCAAGTTCAGGCGCTCCAACCAGGACACCTGTATCAATCAGCGCGTCATAGTAAGGGAAGGCGACTACGTGAAGAAAGGCGATGTCCTCGCCGACGGTCCCTCTACGGACAGGGGCGAACTGGCGCTCGGGAAGAACGTCATGGTCGCCTTCATGCCCTGGAGAGGCTACAACTATGAAGACTCTGTCCTCATCAACGAACGGCTCGTAAAGGAAGACGTCCTCACTTCGATCCACATCGAAGAACTTGAATGCGTGGTTCGTGATACCAAGCTCGGTAAGGAAGAGGTGACGAGGGACATCCCCAACGTTGGTGATGACGCCTTGAAAGACCTCGACGAGAGCGGTATTATCAGAATCGGCGCTACGGTCAAGCCAAGCGACATCCTCGTGGGCAAGGTGACGCCGAAGGGCGAGACACAGCTTACCCCCGAAGAGAAACTGCTTCGGGCCATATTCGGCGAGAAGGCAGGCGACGTGAAGGACACGAGCCTCAGGGTCCCGCACGGTATAGAGGGAATCATAATCGATGTCAAGGTCCTTTCAAGAAGAGGCATTGACAAGGATGACCGCAGCCGCGATATAGAGGACAAAGAGATATCCAATATCCTGAAGGATCAGGAAGATCAGATAAAGATCATTCTCGACAGCAAGAAGGGGAAGATAGCAGAACTCCTGGAGGGCAAGACCGTTCCCGCCGACATCAAAGACGGCAAGGGTAAGGTTATTCTCAAGAAAGGCGAGACCTTCACACCGGAGAAGACAAACTCCCTGAGTTTCGACAGGCTTCAGGAGATGAGCTTTGGTGAGCCGGAGCTGGAAGCAAAGATAACGAAGATCGTGGAGAGCAAGGAGAACCAGGTCGAACTCATCCACCTCATATATGAAGACAAGATAAACAAGATCAAGAAGGGCGATGAACTGCCGCCGGGTGTAATCAAAACCATCAAGGTCTATGTGGCGATGAAGCGGAAGGTTGCCGTGGGCGACAAGATATCAGGACGCCACGGGAACAAAGGTATCGTATCCGTCATTCTTCCGCAGGAAGACATGCCCTTTACCGAAGACGGTACGCCTGTTGACATCGTTCTCAACCCTCTGGGCGTTCCTTCCCGTATGAATGCAGGCCAGATCCTGGAAACTCACCTGGGTTGGGCCGCCAAGGA
>DNYO01000216.1:0-1313 GCA_003506795.1 Deltaproteobacteria bacterium | reverse complement strand
GAGGCGTTCCACCACAATATCACCGTTGGAAACATGTACTTTTTGAAGCTCCACCATCTTGTCGATGACAAGATCCATGCCCGGTCCATCGGTCCTTATTCGCTTGTAACCCAGCAGCCCCTTGGCGGTAAGGCACAATTCGGCGGCCAGCGGCTGGGTGAGATGGAGGTCTGGGCTCTCGAAGGATATGGCGCGGCCTATTCGCTGCAGGAATTCCTGACCATCAAGTCGGATGACGTCAACGGAAGGATCAGGGCTTATGAGGCAATCGTCAAGGGCGAGGACGTGCTTGAACCAAACCTGCCGGAATCATTTAATGTTCTGGTAAAAGAGCTGCAGGGCCTCTGCATCGACGTCGAGCTTCTTAAAGAAGAGTAACAAGGAGGAACAACCTTGGAAGAATATTTTAAATCAGACAAGCAGCGGGACCCGTTGAGCTACATGGCGATCAAGATTTCTCTGGCATCGCCTGAGCTTATCGAGAAATGGTCCTACGGAGAAGTGAAGAAACCCGAGACGATCAACTACCGGACATTCAAGCCCGAGCGGGACGGCCTTTTCTGCGCCAAGATATTCGGTCCTGTAAAAGACTATGAATGCATTTGCGGTAAATATAAACGGATGAAACACCGCGGCATCATATGCGAGAAATGCGGCGTGGAAGTGATCCAGTCCAAGGTGCGCCGCGAGCGTATGGGGCATATCAAGCTTGCCTGCCCCGTCGCTCACATCTGGTTCCTGAAGAGCATGCCCAGCAAGATTGGCACGCTCCTGGAGCTTACCATAAAGGAAGTGGAGCGGGTCCTCTATTTCGAAATGTACATTGTTATCGAACCCGGCGATTCTCCCTATGGTTTCTGTGAGATTATCAGCGAAGAGAAGTATATTGAAGCCCGGGAAAAATACGGGGAGAATTTTGTCGGCGGCATTGGAGCCGAAGCTATCCGGGAATGCTTGAAAAAAATCAATGTTGATGAACTTGGCAAGACCCTCCGGATAGATATGCGCGATACATCGAGCGACGCGAAGAAGAAGAAGATAGCGCGGCGCCTGAAAGTAGTGGATGCCTTCAAGGTTTCCGGTGTGAGACCGGAATGGATGATACTCGATATCGTCCCGGTGTTGCCGCCGGAACTGCGACCTCTCGTGCCCCTCGACGGCGGACGTTTCGCCACAAGCGATCTCAACGATCTTTACAGGCGCGTCATAAACAGGAACAACCGCCTGAAAAGGCTCATGGAGCTCAATGCACCGGAGATCATCATCAGGAACGAAAAGAGGATGCTCCAGGAGGCGGTGGACGCACTGTTTGA
>DNYO01000107.1 GCA_003506795.1 Deltaproteobacteria bacterium | reverse complement strand
CGCCCTCTATCCGGAGTTTTTCAAATAGAACCGAATGTCCTTGATTGAGTCTTTTTGCAGAGTTTCTTCTATTTTGTTTTGTATATCTATCTTCATGTATCTTAACTGCGTGAGCCAGACGGGGTCATCAACCTCGACATAAAGGATCCCCCTGTCGATTCGTACCGGCTGACAATGCGCCGCCATCTTCTCCCCCGCAATCTTTCCCCAGATCGCAAAGACCTTGATCGATTCGAGATCGTTGATACGATACCCTTTCAGAACCTTGGCGAGGGTTTTTTGAAGGGAAGTGAATGCCATCTACGCCGTTTCTTCTATACGGGGGAAGACGGGAGGTATCTTGTCGATAGGGGCTATGTCCGAAGGGGTATAGAACCGCATTTCCTCTTCGAGACTGCACGCCTCGATCTGCCTGCCTATGCCCAGCGCCTTCCAGATAAGCTGTGATTTTACGGGCATGAAAGGATAGAGGAGGACCGCGGCGACGCGAATGCCGTTCCAGAGATTGAACATGACCGTCTTGACGCGAACGTCGCCCTCTTTTGCAAGCTTCCACGGCGCTTCGGAATCTATGTACTTGTTGAGGATGGAGATTATTTCGAAGACGCTCTGCAGCGCCTTGTGGAAAGCGAAGACGTCCATCTCTTTCTGATAATCTGCTATGAGCTTCATGGCCGTCTCTTCGACGTGATCGTCCATGCCGCCCTTCTTCTCGGGAGTCTCGATCTTTCCCGCGAGGAATTTACCGATCATGGTAACAGTGCGGCTCGTCAGGTTGCCGAAGTCGTTCGCCAGGTCGCCGTTGATGCGATGAACGATGGCATGTTTCGAAAAATCTCCGTCAAGTCCGAAGGGGACTTCGCGGAAGAGGAAGAAACGGAACTCATCGACGCCATATTCCTTGACCACCTCGTGGGGGTCGACCACGTTGCCCAGCGACTTGGACATCTTCTGACCTTCTATGGTCCACCATCCATGAGCGAAGACATGTTTGGGGGGTTCCAGCCCATAGGACATGAGGAAGCTGGGCCAGTATACGGCGTGAAATCTCAGGATGTCTTTGCCGATGAGGTGGGCGTCGCAGGGCCAGAAGGACTTGAATTCTTCCTCGTCTTCAAGGAAGCCGATGCCCGTCAGGTAGTTGGTCAGCGCGTCGAACCATACATATACGATGTGCTGGTCGTGCGCCGGCACCGGTATTCCCCAGCTGAAGCTTGTTCTGCTGACAGACAGGTCGCGGAGGCCTCCCTTTACGAAACTTGCCACCTCGTTGTAACGTATCTCGGGCATGATGAAATCGCGGTGCTGTTCAAGGAGATCAAGCAGAGGTTGCGTGTACCGGGAAAGGCGGAAGAAGTAGCTCTCTTCTTTAAGCTTTTCGGGTTTGCGCAGGCAGTCGGGGCACAGGCCGTCCTTGAGCTGCAGTTCCGTGTAATACCCCTCGCAGGGTACGCAGTACCAGTCCTCATATTCGCCGAGATAGATATCACCTTTTTCCCGGACCTTCTCGAAGATGTGCTGGACTACTTTTCTGTGGCGTTCCTCCGTTGTCCTGACGAACCCCGTATTGGATATGTTGAGGACCTTCCAGAGATCGGTAAAACGATTGACCATCACATCGGCATGTTCCCTGGGATGAATGCCCGAAAGCGCTGCGGCTTTCTCAACCTTCTGTCCGTGTTCATCCGTTCCCGTCAGAAAAAAGACCCGGTAGCCCCCGAGTCTCTTGTAGCGCGCCATAACGTCCGCCGCTATGGTTGTGTAAGCGTGGCCGATATGGGGGACGTCATTGATATAGTAGATCGGTGTTGTAATATAGTATTTTTTGTCCATGATAGGGTCTCCAAAAGCGAATAACCAATGATCGGATTACGATAACCAACTAAACTTACAATAACAAATTGCCAATATCAAGAACCAACGACCACGACATTCCGCTCATTCGATCACCGGACCGTGTCACTGGTTGTTGCCTTTTTTCTGGCCGTTGTTATTCCTTGGTCTGTTGTGGTCACGGGAGGTATGTTGTCTTTCCTTTCCCGGCGCCCTGGGACTATCGTTCCTTGGTCTGTTCTGGTCGTGATTTGGTTGCTTTTCCCCGGGCTGTCCCCTGTCGTTGTCGTTTTTCGGTTTGCTCTTATCGCCGGGATTTGCCGGCGGGTTGCCCTTCGGCACCTCCAGCGCCGATACGTCCTTGAGGGGGAGCATTATCTCTTTGCCCTCATCGAGCTGAACGGACACGGTTGCATTGAGCGCATTGTGCTTCACCACCTTGCCCTCGCCCTGGGGCGTTTGAACCCGTTTCCCAATCCTCGGGAAGTTTTTTTTCAGCATGAGATACGTCTCGTATTCATAGGCCAGGCAGCACATGAGCCTTCCGCAGATACCCGATATCTTCGAGGGATTGAGCGCAAGGCCTTGTTCCTTCACCATTTTGATGGAGACGATGGAAAAATTATTCAGGAACCGTCGGCAGCATACTGTATTGCCGCAGTTGCCGAGACCTCCCACGATCTTTGCCTCGTCGCGGACACCGACCTGCCTCAATTCGATCCTGATCTTGAATTCCTTGGCCAGTTCCTTGACCAGTTCCCGGAAATCGACCCTGTTCTCGGAGATGAAATAGAAGAGGAGCTTTGTACCGCCGAAGAGATATTCGGTGGAAAGGAGCTTCATGGGAAGGGCCATTTCGTCGATCTTCCTCTTGCAGAAATCGAAGGCGTACTTCTCTTTTTCCTTCAGGAGATAATGGTCCAGAATCTCCTGTTCGGTAGCCTTTCTGGCGATCTTCCCCAGGTCTTCTCTGACTGTGTCTGCCGGCTCGGAAACCACCGTACCGAGGCAGGTCCCCTTGTCAAGCTCACTGATGACACAGTCGCCTATTTTTATATCATCGGCGGCTTCCAGCTCAAGGACGCCAGTCAGCCTGTCGATATTTACGTAACAACTTTTCATTGCCTATTCCCTCGTAACGTGGATAAGAAGATTTTCAAATATCAGCCAACGATTAACATTATACCTCATTACGCGGACGGTTTCCTGTATTCTTTTTATCGAGTCCTCTACCCAGGCGGGATCGCCGTGTGTGTCATCGAGAATATCCACGAGGTCGGTGTTGGTGATGAACGAAGCCTCGCCGGCAACCATCTTCACGAAAAGGTCTCTGAAGAAGGACAAAAGAAAAGTCAGGTACATGGAAGCACTCCTGTCCGTCGCGGATGCCTTCTCTGCAAGCGACGAGGCGAGGACAAAACTCTGGGTTTTTCTTGAGAGGGCCTGTGCGAGCTTAATTCTCAGGGAGAAATTGTCCTCGTCCAGCCAGAAAAGACCGCTTCCGATGCTTCCGAAGGAGATGGATGAGAGAAGCTGCGCCCGGGCGGGATCGATGTCGGCCCTGCGAGAAAAATATTCTTCGAGCTGTTCGCTGGAGAGCGGGGAAAAAGCGACGCGGGTGCAGCGTGACCGTATTGTCAGAGGGATTTCGCGCTCGGAGGATGTGATGACGAAGAAATGGTTGTGCGGCGGAGGTTCTTCGAGCGTTTTCAAGAGGGCGTTTGCCGCTTCGGTGGTCATGGCTTCGGCGTTGTCGATTATGATCACCCGCTTATCCTGCTCGAAGGGGTGTTCGGATACCTCCTTCGCAATCATTCGGGAGTCGTCAATGCCGATTGACCCTTCGTTTTGAATGATGACCAGATCGGGATGGCTTCCCCGGTCCAGTTTCGTGCAGGGGCGACATTGGCCGCAACCGGTCCCGGTTTGACAGAAAAGGTTCCGGGTGAATTCCAGGGCCGTTCTTTTCTTGCCGATGCCTTCCTGGCCGCAGAACAGAAAGGCGTGAGGGATGTTGCCGCGCTCCATGAGGGATTTCAGGAAACGCTTCTGCCTCTCGTGGCCGATGATGTCCTCAAACGCCATAGCTCTTCAGGACGTTGCTTACCTTTACCCTGACGATTTCATGGATTGCTTCAACCTTGAGGGAACCGTCGATGATGAAGAATCTCTTGGCATCTTCCCTGGCGAGTTTTTCGTAAGCCTTTTTTACCCTTTGATGAAAGGATATCTCTTCCTGTTCTATCCTGTCCATGGGGGATGACGCAGCCTTGCGTTTAAGGCCTCTTTCGGCGGTCACGTTCAGGAGTATCGTCAGATTGGGCCGGATGCCCTTGGTGACGAGCCGGTTCAGTGTTTCAATGACACCGAGGTCGATCTTCCTGCCGTAGCCCTGGTACGCGTACGTAGCATCGACGAACCTGTCGCAGAGGACGACTTTGCCGTCCTGGAGTGCAGGGAGGATGACCTCGTCCACGTGCTGTGCCCGCATTGCCATGAAAACGAGAAGCTCCGACAACGCCTTGACCTCCATGCCCTTTTTCAAAAGGACTTCCCGCAGGGCTTCGCCGAACCCGGTACCGCCCGGCTCACGCGTTTGCACCACGGAATAACCGTTGCCGGTGAGATAATCGCTCAGGAGTTCGATCTGTGTTGTCTTGCCGCTCCCCTCGATGCCTTCAAAGGTGATTAGCATAAGGCTCCTATTTTTGTACGCGCTCGATGTATTGGCCCGTTCTCGTGTCGACCCTGACGGTATCGCCCTCCTCGACAAAGAGAGGGACTTGCACGGTGTACCCTGTTTCGAGGACGGCCGGTTTTGTGGCATTCTGGGCCGTATCGCCCTTGATGCCGGGTTCCGTCTGGGTGATCGTGAGATTGACAAAGTTCTGGATATCGACGCCGATCGTCCTGCCTTTGTAAAAGAGGACGGTTATGACCATGCTTTCCTTNNGTCCTCACGAACGCTCCGCCCTTGCCGGGCTTTACATGCTGAAACTCCACAATCGTGAATGGCTCGTTATCCTGAAGAATTCTGAGACCTTTCCTGAATTCTGTTGTATCGACGATCATTTGTTTCCTCCTGGGTTGATAAAAGCTTCCGCCCGGGCCTGTAAAGTGATCTACATCTTCATCATGTCTTTTCTGATGTGAGTAAGAACCCGCGGTCTGTCTTCTGTTATTAGTACCATATCTTCAAGCCTGACGCCACCGATATTCGGCAGGTAGATACCGGGTTCAATGGTGATGACCATGTTCTCTTCCAGTATTCCCGTTGCCACGCTGTTAACCCCCGGGGCCTCATGAACGGCAATCCCCACCCCGTGCCCGACACCGTGACGAAAATACTCACCGTAGCCGTGCTCCTCGATATATCCCCTGACAATGTTATCGAGCTGTTTGACGGTCATGCCGGCTCTCGTCTTTTCGATGCCCAGTTTACGGGCATCGTTGACAATGGTGTATATCTCGGCAAGTGTGTCGGGGATCTCCCCGAGACAGACGGTGACCGTCTCGTCGCTGCAATAACCGGCCACTGCGGCGCCGTAATCGATTATCACGGTTTCACCTTTCTCGAGTTTCTTTGAAGAAGGTTCCGCGTGGGGGAGGGCCCCCCGGGGACCGGAGGCGACAATGGTGTCAAATGAAGGCCCCGTGGCGCCCCGCTTGCACATGGCGTAGTCCAGTTCGTCGGCTATTTCCTTTTCTGTTTTCCCTGGCCTTACGAGATCGAGGATGTCGGTAAAGGCGTCCGTTGCCGCCGCGATTGCATCCATGATGGCGGAGATCTCTTCAGGTTCCTTGATCTTCCGAATCTCTTCCATGGCATTGTTCATGGGAACGAGGCTGATACCGGGAAGGTTTTCGGCCCAGGTCTTGAAGACGTTGTAGGGGACATGTGCGCCGTCGAAACCGAGTATTGAGACCTTGTACCTCGTGCACAGTTCATAAAGGGAATCCCGTCTCGGTTTCATCTCCTCTATAAGGATGTCGCGCGTCACCTCTTTCGCATGGGTGACGTAGCGAAAATCAACGATGAGGACAACATCGCCTCGTGTTACAAAGAGGGTCCCCTCGGAACCTCTGAAGCCGGTAAGGTAGAAGATGTTGTCCATACCCTTGAGAGCGCAGCCGTCGAGGCCGGACTCCACGAGGAGGCTCTGCACCCTTTCTATCCGTGATTGGCGTGTCGTTACCATAATTTCGTTTTCAGTACTTTGCCCAGGATTCCGGATTTCTTGCCGCCGGCTGCCTTGTTTTCCTTCTTCAGGCCGGCAAGACGTTTCTTGTAGACATCATTATGGGGTTCCCTCTTGACCAGCTCGACATAGATTTCGATGGACTTCTCGATGTACCCCTGTTCGAGATAAATATCCGCCAGCGTCACAGACACTATGACAGGTTTCTCCATATGTGGATAAATATATGATTATATTGAACAAAAAGCAAGAAAATAAAGACGGGTTATAGGTAATAGGTTATGGGTAATAGGAAGGAATGGTCCACGCGCATGGTTCTAGATTTTTCCCGGGACCCATTACCTATGACCGATAACCTGTTCTCATTTCATAAAATACCCCATGCCTGACCCCCGTGATGAGGCCCTCCGTGATACCGGTGCTCTCCATGATCTTTTCCATGAGGACGGCAGCCAGATGGCGGTGGCGGCAGGAGTCGTACTTGTTGAGGACTATGGTGCGATTGAGACCGGCGGTGCCCTTGAGGAGAGCGTCGTCGGAGAATAGACGCACGAAGACGTCGGGGTATACCAGTCGGGGCGGCTCGGCACCCGTACGGCGGCAAAACAGTTCATGACGGAATACCACATCCCGGAAGGGCTGGAACAGTGCATCGAGCCCCGCAATGATGAAGACCTTTTCGGAGAAAGGGGGTATGATCGGTTCATGGTCTGCCGGGTACTTGAGGGGACGGCCTTTTGCTCCGTCGGCTTCTACGAGAACTACGTCGAAATCATTGCCGAGAATCTCAACCTCTTCAATAGAGAGCCCCGTAAGCTTGCCGCCCTCGATTGTTTTCCCGACGTGCGTGAAGGATCTCCCGGCTGTGGCGTTTGCCCGATCGTCGAAGAGCGTAAGGGGCCTGGCGGCCATTATCTTTGTCGTCGTCGTGATGGCGACAGAGCGTTGCCGTGCCAGGCAGGCGCTGGCAAGAGCTTCACTGAGGCTTGTTTTTCCGCCGCCTCCCACGAAAGAGACAAACTTTACGCCCTCGACGAGGCGGGAGGGGTCACTCGTCCTTTGAATATGCCACATAGGGGAGGCTCTTTATGCGCTTTACGAGGGCCAGGACGCGTTCCTTGTCGCGCTCTTCGACATAGAGCGACGCGTATCCTTTCTGGAGGATAAAGAGGCCGTCGTAGGCGGTATCCCGGTGTTCCTTGATGGTGTACGGTATGGCATCTTTATCGAGAGCATCCTTGATCATGTCCATTTCAAAGATGCTCTCGATAGTATGGACGTTTATCTGCTTATTTCGGTCCATTTGCCGCAGGGCCGGGTCTCTGGATGGATCTATTGTCAGCGGGACCTACCCAGACTTCCAGTTCGGTTTGAAATGCGCCGCGGGATATCTTGATGTTGCATGTCCTGTCATCCTTCATGTAATTGAGGACGGTATCCTTGTACCTGAAACTGTTAATATATCTCCAGCCGTTCTTGGACATGTTGACCTTGAAATAATTTTCGAGGGACGCGGGGTCGACGTTGCCGGTGAAAACAATGACGCCCGCCCTGACGGTGGGTGTCTCATAAACGAAGCTACGCTCGTTGACGATCTGGACTTCTGTAGGGACCGGAACGTCGGGAAACCCGTGAAAGGTCTGGTTGAAGGCCTGACCTTTGGCCGGCGGCGCAGGTTCATCCTTCTTCTGAAAAGCGGCACATCCCGCACAGATCAGGGAAAGCGCAAAACACAGGACAATTATCTTTCTCATACATTTCCTCCCTTATTGTCTCTTTCAAGATACGCATACGCGCTATGGTTGTGTATGCTCTCAAAGTTTTCAGCCTCGATCGCGAACCAACGGACGTTCGCATCCTCTGATAACCTTTCAGCTATGTCTCTTACGACATCCTCGACAAACTTCGGATTGTCAAAGGCGTGCTCCGTTATGAATTTTTCATCTTCCCGCTTAAGGATGGAGTAGATGTCGCTGCTCGCGCTTTGTTCGACGATGCTGATGAGGTCCTCGATCCAGAAAAATCTTTTTGTGTTTACCTCTACCCTGGTAATTCCCCTCTGATTGTGTGCGCCCCTTTCGCTGATCTCCCGGGAGCAGGGACAAAGCGTATTGATGGGAACGGACACGAAAACGGCGAATTCCGTCATGGTGTTGTGGGCTCCCATGGAACCCTTGAATCCGCATTGATATTCCATGTAACTCGGGGTTTTCGAGACCGGCGCCTCTTTTTTGATGAAATAGGGGAAAGAAACGGCCATGTGCGCGGCTTCCGCGTCAAGCCTTACTTTCATTTCTTTCAGGATATCGGGGAAATTCTTCATGTTGATCATGTTTTTGTATTCATGGAGGATCTCTACGAACCTGCTCATATGGGTTCCCTTGTAGTGGTGGGGCAGGTTTACGTACATGTCGATGGTGGCGACGGTATTCTGATGACCATTGGCCCTGTCAAGGACGATGATGGGGTACTTGACGTTCTTGACCCCGACCTTGTCGATCTCAATCTCGCGGCTGTCGTGCATATTCTGGACGTCGGCCATTTTTCTTCTATCGTTCATAGGATGCATAGGCCCTTTCCGATTCCCAGACCCGGACTTCCCGGACCGATACAGGGTCCTGGCCCATGCGCTTTTCCATTTCGGTGAAAATATACATGGCGATGTATTCGGCCGAGCTGGCCCGTTCGTTGAAGAATGGTATGTCGTTGATATACTTGTGGTCGAGGACATCAAGAACGTTCTGCAAATGCCCTTTGATCGTCTGAAAATCAACGAGCATTCCGTCATCAGCCAGCCTGTCTCCCGAGATGAAGACCTCCACGGTAAAATTGTGCCCGTGCAGTTCCTCGCATTTGCCCTTATATCCCACAAGGCGGTGCGCGGCCGCAAAAGAATCCTTCACGCAAAGTGTGAACATGCCATAATCTATCGTCTGGAGGGGGAGAAAGTCAAGAGGA
>DNYO01000297.1 GCA_003506795.1 Deltaproteobacteria bacterium | reverse complement strand
TCATAGCTGTTAATTACCATTATATAGAAACGGTTGCAATGGTTGGTTTCTTCTACCCCTTGATAGACCCCATCGGTATGATCTTCGCCACCAGCTTCGATATTCCTGCCCGGTGGACGACCCGGACGACCTTTGAGACGTCCTTGTATGCCTCGGGCATCTCTTCCGCAAGAGTTGCCTTGCTGGCGGCCCTCACGTAGACGCCGCGCTCCTCCATTTCCTTCGATATCGATCGTCCCCGGGATGTCCTCATTGCCTGGTTCCTGCTCATGACCCTTCCCGCACCGTGGCAGGTGCTCCCGAAGGTCTCGTCCATGGCTTGCTGTGTTCCCGCAAGAATGTAGGAAGCCCTGCCCATATCGCCCGGAACCAGCACGGGCTGGCCTACCTTCCTGTACCTGTCGGGAATGAGGGGGCTATCGGGAGGGAAGGCCCGTGTGGCACCCTTGCGGTGAACACACAACGTTACATCCTTTCCCGCTACCCGGTGCGTTTCTTTCTTTGCGATGTTGTGGCACACGTCGTAGACGAGTCCAAGGCCGAGTGAAACATCACTGGCGCCGTACACCTCCTGGAAGGTTTCGCGGACCCAGTGCGTGATCATCTGGCGGTTGGCGAAGGCATAATTGGCGGCAGCCGCCATAGCTGAAAAATAACGGCGTCCTTCCGTCGAATTGAAAGGTGCACAGCACAGTTGCCTGTCAACCAGGGTGATGCCGTATTTTTCGGCGGCCCGCAGCATCTGCCTGATGGATTCATCACAGACCTGGTACCCCAGGCCGCGCGATCCTGTATGGATCATTATGGTCGCCTGATCCCGGAAAAGGCCGAACGCACGGGCCGCATTCTCATCGAAGATCTCAGAAATATAACCTACCTCAACGAAGTGGTTACCGCTGCCGACGGTACCGAGCTGGTCTTTTCCCCGCTCGTATGCCTTCTCGGAAACCGCATCGGGGTCGGCATCATCGAGGCACCCCTGATTCTCGATATGCTCCAGATCCGAGCTTGTCCCGAAACCATGGGCTATGGCCCACCGAGCCCCTTTCTGCAATACAGCCTTCAATTCGCCATGAGAGAGCTTAAGGTCTTTGCGCCGCGACCCCAGGCCGCTCGGGACGTTTCGAAACAACCCGTCGACAATATCCGGCAACCTGTCCCTGACATCCTTTGCGCTCAACACGGAGCGCAGGAGCCGGACGCCTCAATTGATATCGTAGCCGACGCCGCCGGGAGAGATGATCCCTTCTTCGATGTCAAAGGCCGCCACCCCGCCTATGGGAAACCCGTAACCCCAGTGAATATCGGGCATTGCCAGAGACCCCTTGACTATACCCGGGAGCGTGGCGACATTCTGGACCTGCTTTATACTTTCGTCGGTGCCGAGGTACCCGAGCAGTTCCTCATCGACATACACGATACCGTCGACCCGCATGAGCCCGCTTTTTTTCACGATATAGCGGTTCTCGTCAATCTTCTGGAGCTTGATTGTTTCTTCACTCATAACGCACCCCCTTGAGTCATGCAGGCCGGAACCTTAGCTTTACACATCTACAACAAAAGTGGCCTTGAAGATCCCGTTTTCCTGCGCGAGGGAAAATTTGTGGTAGGTAACCGCCTTCATTTCCATCTCTATAACATGCTTATCTTCGTCGAATATGTCACCCTTCATGACGGCAGCGAGGCCGCCTGCCTGAAAAGAGACCGACACATCGACGGGGATAAACCTCTCGACATCCCAGACAAAGAGAAGTTCGTTGAGAAAATTGATAAGGAGCTCCCCGTTTCCCGATACCATGATTTTTTTCTCTAAAGCCGGGCTAACATTCGCGGGGTTGGTTATAAGCGAAAAAATGGCCGTGGCGGCATTACGATACAGTTCTTCCATTGAGGTCCCATATACCTCGAGGCGTATATCCGCATCATGGTCAAGGACCTTGAAAGACTGCATGAGAACCTCGCAGCTATTTCTTCTGTCTTTCCGTTCGAATGACTTCCCTGATGCTCTTCGTGATCTCCAGGGCGTTATCAAGCGGTCTCTGCCAGATATTCCGTCCAAAGATGAAGCCTGATCCACCTGCCCGGATACACAGGCTTGCCTTCGCAAGGAGATCCTCGTCAGAAACCATTTCGCCGCCGGCGAAGATTACTGGAACACCGCCGGTGGTACCGATGACCCTCTTGATTGCTTCAAGGAGATCCGTTTCAAAATCGCGGTAGGGAGCTGGTATGGCGGGATTTTTCTTGAGGCTGGGTACGTTGACCTTGATCATGTCGGCTCCGAGCTCCGCCGCCACGCGTGCGGCGTATTCGATGGCGTAGAGGCTGTTCTTGCCGCCTTTGGCCTCGATCTCGCTACCTCTGGGGTACGACCAGACTATGACGGGAAGACCGGCCTTGTGGGCTTCCTCGCGAACGTAGGTGAACTGTTCGATATCCTCATCCTGCCGAGGCGAGCCTATGTAGAGCGTGTATCCGACGGCTATTGCGGACAGGGCAAGCGCCTCGTCGATGGTGGCCGTGATGGGGGAGAGAGGCTCTTCGTCCGAAGGTATCTCCGTCTTGCCGTTTACCTTGAGAACAAGGGGCACCTGGTTATACATATCCTTGAAATACCGCCGGGCATTTCCCACATGGAAGACAACGGCGTTGTAACGGCCTTTCTTTGCTATATCGATGATGTGCAGGGGATCCTCGGCGAACCTTGCGTTAAAGAAATCCCGCGGCCCATGTTCAAGTCCCTGGTCGTAGGGCAATATGATCGTTTTTCCGTAGGTTTGAAATAACCCTTGCAGCCGTACCTCTTTTGGTTCCATATGTCCCCTCCTTGGATTTATTGGAGAGAGTATAGCATAAAAGACCATGGAATAG
>DNYO01000043.1 GCA_003506795.1 Deltaproteobacteria bacterium | reverse complement strand
CAAGAAACTGGCTGTTCTTGCCCCGGAAGATGAGGACTTCATGCTTGCCGTGAAGACGAGCTGGCAGAAAGGGTATATTGAACCTGTTCTCATCGGCAATACGGAAAAGATGCAGCGGGTAGCCGAAAAGGTCGAGTTCGACATCGGCGGATTCGAAAAAATTGTCGGCGATGAGAGGCAGGCCATTGCCGACCTTGGCTTAAACATGCTCTTTTCCGGAAAGATCGCTATCGTCAGCAAGGGACAGATCCCCACCTCATATATCTACCGCTCCATCATCAGGGAAGAAAATAAAGCCGGTTCGGGCATGACCGTAAGCGTCGTTACCTTCTGGGAAGTTCCCGGTCTCGACCACCTCGTCGCCTTTACGGATACTGGCGTCAGCATAAAGCCTGATGTCAAGACGAAGGGCGAGATAATCAAAAACGCCCTCTTTGTCTATCGCCTGATGGGATACCCGAAACCGCGGATCGCCGTACTGTCAGGCCAACGGGAGATCGGAGGTACTCTTTCCTCCTACCGGGATTTCGAATTGCTCAGGCAAGCTGCTGCCGCAGGGGATTTCGGGGCGTGTGAGATTGTTGATGCAACTTCCTTTACGGAGATTTTCCTTGGTGGGAGAGGCCGATCTCCCGATTACAGGAGCATGAACAGGAAGGATATTCCGCATATCCTTCTCGTTCCCTGCCTCGATACAGGCAACATCATCTGCAAGCTCGATTTCTTCCTCGATGTAACCCGCTGTTCCCTTGTGGCAACATCCCGGGGACCCGTTTGTATACCGGCCCGGTCAGACACGAGCGACAACATCGTGGAACAACTTGCCATGTGTGTTGTGGTGGTGGACAGGATGACAGGTGAGGTGATCTGAGATGCTGAAATCGTTCAATGGTATCATAGAAGCGGCGAAGGAAGGTGGCGCTAAGAGACTTGTGATTCCTGCTGCTACGAAGATGGATATGAAACTCCTTGGAAAAGCAGCGGGCGCGGGCCTCGTCATTCCCTTGCTGGTCGGCGACGGCAAAGTGATTGAAGACATGATCGAGGAAACGGCGCTCAAATCTCTGAAATATGAAATCGTGGATGAGAAAGACCCCGATAAGGTACTGAGCACCTCGATACAGAGTATTCGGGAAGGCCGCGCCGACATACTGATGCAGGGTAGTGTTAATCACCAGGCGCTTATGGACGCCGTCATGGATGCAAAAAACGGACTCCGGAAGGGGAAGCTGATGAGCTTTATTTCGGTCTTTCAACTGCTGAAGCCGGAAAAGCTCATCCTCGTCACCGACACCTTCATCAACAATAGCCCGACGCTTGCCGACAAACAGCTCATCCTTGAGCATGCCCTCAAGCTTGCGGGGATCCTGGGAATCGATACGCCGAAGGTCGCCGCGCTTGCTGCAATCGAGCAGATAAACCTCAATATACCTTCAACCCTTGACGCGGCGATACTCTCCAAGATGTCGGAGAGGAAACAGTTCGGCAAAGCCATCGTTGAAGGGCCTCTCGACATTGACTGCGCCCTCAGTGAGGCTGCGGCGGCGCGAAAAGGGCTTAAGAGCATTGTGACGGGAAATGTGGATATATACCTTGTCCCGGAAGTCGATACGGGCCATCTTCTTGCTGAAGCTCTCGTGTTCTTCGGAAAGATGGAGACTGCGGGAGCAATCATGGGGACAACGAACCCCGTGATCCTGAATCTTCCTTTTGTTGCCGATGAAGGCAGGATTGTGGAAATTGCCATTGCATCTTTGATGTGTGGAAAAGGAGGAGACGGTGCATAAAGAATATCGCCTGCTCGTTATCAACGTCGGCTCCACGTCGACAAAGGTAGCCTGGTTCAGAGGCAATGACTGTATGGACGTCGAAACAATCCGGTACAGCAGCGAAGACCTAACCCGGTATGCGTCTGTTGAAGAACAGTTGTCCTTCCGTGAAAGGGGTGTTCTTGAATTTCTGAAGAAAAACGGGATCGGGCTGGAGGACATGGACATGATTGTCAGCCGCGGAGGCCTCGGCAGGCCGGCGCCGGCAGGGGCGTACGAAATTGATGAAACCATGTGCAGGGATCTTCTGGGGGGAAAATTCGGAAAACACCCGTCTGCCCTGGGACCAGCCATAGCCCTCGATTTCTCCAAAAAACACGGACTGCCCGCTATCGTGATCGATCCGCCGAGCACAGACGAATTCCAGCCTCTCGCACGGTTTTCCGGCATTCCTGATATTGAGAGGAAAAGCGCCCTTCACGCGCTGAATCAGAAGGCGGCGGCCCGCCGTTGTGCAAAGGAGCTGGGGAAACAATATGAAGAGATGAACCTGGTCGTAGCCCATCTGGGAGGGGGAATCACCGTCGGCGCCCATCAAAAAGGACGGGTTATCGATTGCACCCATGGGCTTGCCGAAGGCCCGTTTACGCCGGAGCGGGCAGGTTCCCTTCCCACAGCAGACCTGCTTGACATGGCTTTTTCCGGCAAATTCGAAAAAAAACAAATGATGCGCCGCCTTGTGGGAGAGGGCGGCCTTTTCGCGTATCTCGGTACAAACAATGTTGAGAAGGTACAAGAGATGATACGGGCGGGAGACGAAACAGCGAAACTGGTATATGAGGCCATGGTCTATCAGATTGCCAAGGAGATCGGCAGTATGAGCGTTGTCCTGAAAGGGGATATTGATGGAATAATCCTGACCGGGGGGTTGGCGAATTCCCGGATGCTCACGGATTTAATAGAGGACTCGACCAAATTCATTGCCCCTGTATTCGTCTATCCCGGCGAGGATGAAATTTCAGCCCTTGCCGAAGGCGGCCTGCGGGTGCTCCGGGGAGAGGAAGAGTTAAAAAAATATTCGTCATGGTGATTCCGGAATTGCACAGGCAGAACAGTGGAGATGTCTCATGAATCTTCCCGGAGCGATCATCCGGCCCCACCCCCACCTCATAGAGCCAATTTTCCATTGACACACATACGTACCTTTCCTATACTCCCTTCCCGGAAAACTAAGCTCCATCAAGATAATATATGCACCGTATACCGTGCCCCTTGATTCATCGAATCCTGTGTGCAACGAATTGGATGCAGAACCAAAAAATAGTAATGCGTATCGATTTTGTAACAACCGTTAGTGGAGGATTTCTGCTCTCACGGGTGAAATGCTCTGACATGAGAAGGCCATTGAATTGATAATTAAACATATACGGAAAAGTTTTGCATCGGCCAAGGAGTGCATGCATGGCGGAAAGGTGCAGGAGGCGACATCGATTTTAGGAGAGGAGCCTCTTGATTTTTCCGCGAGTATCAATCCTCTGGGTTCTCCGCCCCTGCAAGAGCTGGTCATGTGTGAACTCGCGCGGATTGGCCACTATCCGGACAATAACTATCCCGGCTTTCGACGCGCCGCCACGAGGTTCACCGGTGTGCCAGAGGAATGCATCGTTCCCGGGAACGGCTCGTCGGAGCTGATCCGGCTGTTCACTGAGACGGTTCTCGATGAAGGGGATGTGAGCCTTATTCCTTTTCCTACCTTTGGTGAGTATGAGAACCAGTCGCGTCTTGCCGGAGCGGTGATAAGAAGCGTCGAGATCGGCCCTGATGGCTTGCCCATTTTCCGTGATGAAGACCTTGATGCCGCAAAAGCTGTCTTCATTTGCAATCCCAACAATCCAACGGGGAAGCTCCTTACAAAAGAACAAGTGACTGATATGGCGGAATGGTGTGAGCGCGCTGAGACCTTTCTACTTGTAGACGAGGCCTTCATTGAACTCTCTCAGCCGGAGGAGAGCATAGCGCTTCTTGCCCCACGGAAGGAGTTTCTCTTCGTGATGAGATCCCTGACCAAGTCC
>DNYO01000271.1 GCA_003506795.1 Deltaproteobacteria bacterium | reverse complement strand
CGATGAAGGGCAGCTCAGGGAGGCGGCGCGGAAAAACGGGATGAGGACCCTCCTCGAAGATGGTCTCGCCAAGATCGAAACGGGCAGCACCACACTGGACGAGGTCTTCAGGGTTACCCAGGAGGATTAAGTGCCCGTGTATTCCTATACCGCCGCTACGCTTGAAGGCACCACCGTCGAAGGGGTGGTGGAGGCGTCGGATGAAAGAGGTGCCGTTGAGAAGATACGAAATACCGGGGTCATACCGATCAAGATATCGGTGCCCGGCCGCGGTCTCGGGAAAACCTTCACGTTCAGGTCTTCGCGGGGCGATCTACTCACCTTCACCACGGAACTGTCGGCGCTCCTCAGCGCCGGTCTCCCCATCGACAGGAGCCTCAATATCCTCGCTGAAATATCGGAGGGCAGTCAGATGAAAGAGGTCATCCACTCCGTTCTTACAGGTATTCGCGGGGGAAGCTCCTTCTCGGAGGCGCTGCAGAAGCATCCCGGCATCTTTTCGAGGCTTTACATAAGTATGATACGGGCCGGGGAGACGGGCGGCGTTCTGGATATCGTCCTCGACAAGCTGACCGAATTCCTGGAGACGGCAAAGGAACTCAGGGACAGCGTCGTCTCCGCCATGGTGTACCCCCTTATCCTGACGCTTACCGGCGGGATATCCATAGTCATTCTCCTCACCTTTGTCATTCCGAGGTTTTCATCGATATTCAGCGAAATAGGCGGAAACCTTCCTCTCTCGACTCAGATCATCCTCACGATAAGCCAGGCTCTGAGGTCTTACTGGTGGATAGTCTTCCCCATGATCATCGCGGCCTTTGCACTCGTGAAGTTCTACGCCGGAACGGAAAAAGGCGCTTACAAATGGGACGAACTGAAACTGAAGCTGCTCGGCGACGTCATCAGAAAACTCGAGACGGCACGTTTCTGCCGGACCCTGGGAACGCTCTTAAGGAGCGGCGTGCCGTTTCTGCAGGCCCTCACCAACGCAAAGGACGTGATCGGCAACAGGATCATAGCGGGCTCGGTAGGGTCCGTCATCAAAAATGTCAGAGAAGGAAAGGGTATAGCTGGTCCCCTCATCGAGGCCGACGCCTTTCCGCAGCTTGCACTGTCCATGATCAAGGTCGGAGAAGAGACGGGGCAGCTCGACACAATGCTCCTCAAGGTTGCGGCGACCTATGAGAAGGGACTCAGGGACGCTGTGAAAAGGTTCATGAGTCTTCTCGAACCGGCAATCATACTCGCCATGGGGATCATCATCGCATTCATCGTCGTTTCCATGCTGATGGCCGTATTCAGTATCCTGGAGTTGCCATTTTGAAAGAAGGGACGGACAGCGCAAGAAGCAGGACACCGGCATCCTCCCGGGGATTCACGCTCCTCGAGGTTATGATGGTCGTCGTGCTCATTCTCATCGTGCTCGGAGTTTCCACGGTCTTCCTTGCAAGCAGGCTTCCGTCACAAAACCTGAACTCCGCCGGACGGGAGTTCTCCGCAATGCTGCGCTTCGCGAAGCTGCTGGCGAAGAATTCCGGTGAGCCCCGGGCGGTCGTCGTCAATCTCGACACCGGCCGCTACGGCATAGCGGGGGTACAGATGAGGAATATGCCGCAGGGCGTCACGCTGACAATCACCGACCCGCTGGAAGGAGAGATAACACGGGGGGAACATTCCATCGTCTTCAATGAATCCGGCACAGCCGGATGGGGCCGCATAACCCTTTCGGGAGGCAGGAAGGTCCTCCATATCGAACTTGACCCCGTACTGGGGGCCGTGGTGCTGAAAAAATGAATGTACGCATGCAGCCAAAGACAGACGCCGGCTTCACCCTTCTCGAGGTCATCGTCGCCTTCGCTCTCCTGGCGACGACGGTGACGGTAATACTGCAGCTTTTTTCGTCGAATCTGCGCGTCCTGTCGACGTCGGAAGATTTCGTATGGGCGACTGCGCGGGCAGAGGCCGCGATGAGAGAGACGCTCGACAGGGAGAACCTGGCTGTGGGGACCTCAAGCGAGACGACGCCCGATGGGTACACGGTGGAAACGACGATATCGAAAGTGCTTGAGACAAGGACGAGAGAGCTGCCCCTCGAGATGCTGGAAGTGGGTGTTAAGTTGTCCTGGAGCGGCGTCAGGGGAGAGAGGTCCATGGTCCTGAAGACGATGAAGATGGTCAAGAGGGAGGTTGTCGGAAGGATATGAAAAGGCAGACCGGCGGGCAAGACCACGGCTTCACCCTCCTCGAGGTGCTGATTTCCATAACCCTTATCAGCGTTCTGGTGGTGATAATGGCCGGGGCCATTCGCCTCGCGTACCGTTCGATCGACAGGGGGGAGCAGAAATCCCAGTACCTGGAGCGGCTCAAGGTATGCTTTGCGTTGCTCGATGCCCAGATACAGTCCGCGCTTCCCCTTACCCGGCAGGACGACGAGGCGGGGCGCGTCTTTTTTGAGGGCTCGGGGGACTCAACCAGATTTGCGTCGAACTACTCGTTGATGGGCGGGCAAAGAGGATATGTCATAGCAGCCTACAAGGTAAAGCCTGACGGCGAGGACAAATTCGCTCTCTATATAGAGGAAAACAACATCGGTGTCGAAAACGTCAGGGAAGTAAGACTCCTTGAAGGAATGAAAGAGGTGCGCTTTGAATTTTTCCGCAAGGAGTCGGATGCGGACGAAGTTGAGGGCGAATGGGTCAAAGAATGGACGGACGAACTTCTTTTTCCACGAAAGATCCGCGTCCACCTAGTCTTTGGAGATCACAAACTTCAGTTCACCGTGCCGGTGAGGGCACAGAAGGCCAGGACATGATTCGTTCCCAGAAAGGCATCGCGCTTCTCATGGTTTTATGGGTCATCACCATGCTCATGACCCTTGTAATCTCATTCTCCTTCCTGACGAGGACGGATGCCAATTCAACGATCTACTTCAAGGAAGGGACGCAAGAGAAGTTTCTCGCCGAGGCGGGAATGCAGAGGGCCATCATGGAGATCTACCATCGGCAGACATACAGAACCGAGACCGTTGTCGTCGAGGGAAACCAGGTGGTAAGGATCGACGGCAGACCTAATACCGGCGAGATCGAATCAGGCCGCTATACCTTCATGCTTCTGTCGGAATCAGGCAAGATAGATATCAACAAGATGACCGATCTTACAGGGGTGGTAGTGAAGAATCTCCTGTTGAACCTGGAGGTGCCCCAGGAAAGGGCGGATGTCATCGTTGATTCTATGCTCGATTGGGTGGACAATGACAATCTCCGCCGCTTAAACGGTGCCGAGGACGAGTACTATCAGTCCCTCCCCGTTCCCTACAAGGCAAAGAACCGCCCCTTCGACACCGTTGAAGAACTCCTGCTGGTAAAGGGTGTCTCACCGGAGCTTCTTTTTGGGACCGTTAAACGAAAGGGCCTCATCGAGTTTCTGACACTATACGGAACGTCGTCGAAGATCAATATCAACGCGGCCCCGCGGGAGGTTCTCATGGCATTGCCGGGATTGACGGAAGACACATTGAAGAGGATCGCGGACCAGAGGGAGACTGCGGAATTCACATCCGTACAGGACATTCAGGCCATCACGGGCCTCAATTTCGCGACGCTGGCACAGTACATCGATATGAGCGAGACGCATGTTTATACTATTGAATCAGTGGGTTTCCAGGGGGATTCGAAGCATGGTTACGGGATACGGGCAGTTGTGTCGGCCGGGACCACCACGCCCCTGTTTCTTTATTACAAGAGCCCTTCGGAGATGCGCCGATGACAATCGAAGAAACCTTTACGCGTTTTGAAAAGTACGCCGGCGCACTCTGGCACGGCGGCAGATCGCGCTTCGCCGGGTTCGGGAAAATCCCGTCATTCAATCTGCTCGAAGGTGTTCTTATCCCCAGAAAATGTCTCTGCGCAGCCCTGGAAAAAGGATGCGTTTGTGTGGCCTATGGAACTCAATTCCTGTCGCGGCCGAGGATCAAGGGGATCAGACGCTTTTATTTCGAGGAGGGAAAGTATCCCGGGCCGGAAGACCTGGCGTCGGCGATCCTGGCGGCCCGCGAGGGCTTCAGGGCCCGTGATGCCGCCATCGTCCTTTCCGTTCCGAGACCCTGGATCCTGGTCAGGGTTGTCGAACTTCCCGCCGTGGTAAAAGAGAACCTGGCGTCCGTTATCGCATACGAACTGGACAGGCTGACCCCGTTTAATCCCACCGAAGCCATGTACGATTTCTCGATCACCTCCGAGGAAGACGGGAAGCTTTCGGTCATCATTATTGCCATGAGGGCGCAGACGGCGGAGCCCTATCTCGATGCCCTCTCCGCGAAGAATATGACTCCCCGGAGGATCACCACGGGACTGACCGGCTTCGGTACGCTCTGCGGAATCCTGGGAAACGGCGGGCAGCTCGCTTTGTGCATGTCCGTCAACGATGACGGATACGAAGGGTGCCTGACAAAGGAAGGGGTCTTTCTTTTCGGTGCATCGGGAGATTTCGCGGGACAGGACAGGGAGGATAACCTGGCACTCGTCAGGGAGGAACTTGTCCCTATGATCGCCAGGTTCGAACAGGAGGGTGTTCCACCCGTCGTCCTTCTGCGCCGGTCTCCCGGATATGCCGATTTTGAGGACAAGGTCGGCATCCCCGTCAAGGTCATAACCGATGACGATCTCAGGAAAGTCTTCGGGACGGATCCCGGCGACGGCCTGACCGGTCCCCTTGGAGGCCTTGTGGAAACGATCTGGCCCGGTACGAAGGGCTTCAACCTGGCAAGCAAGGGCCTCCAGCCGGCGGCAGGGAATCCCATAACGCCTGTCAGCTATGTTCTCGCCGGGCTCATCGCGCTGGCAATGATCCTCTACCTCGTCGTGCCGCTCCAGATGGAAAAGGCAAGGAGTGACCGGATCGAATACCAGATCGGGATACGAAAGGCTGAAGTCAGGACGATCGAGGCCATGAAACAGGAAGCCGCCGCCATTGAGGGAGATATAACGGTAATCAGGGATTTCAAGGAATCCTCCCCGATGTCGCTCGACGTGATGAAAGAGCTGACGACGGTCCTGCCGAAGAACGTCTGGCTCACGCGTCTGAGAATTACGGGAGAAACCGTTGAAACTGAAGGGTATGCCGGTTCGGCCACGGAGATGCTTCCGAAACTCGAGCACTCCAACCTTTTCAAGAAGGTGGAATTCACGGCGCCGACTATACGGGACGCGCGGCAGAATGCCGACCGGTTCGTGATGAAGATGGAATTGGAAGGATTCGAAAAGAAGAAGACCGGAGGGCCTAAAGGTGAAATCAAAAAGTAAGCTTTCCCGGGTGGCTCTGCCGGTCATCGTGGCGCTTGCACTGCTTGTCGTGTACCAGTACGTATACATTGCCGTCAGCGACGAAATAGCCTCGCTCAGGGAAAGGCAGACCGCCAGGATGGGGACGCTGGAGCGCTATGTAAATCTCATAGCGGAAAGACCGGCATTGGAAAAAAAGGTCGAGGCCCTGAGGGAGAGAAGGGTCACTGAAGCTTCAAAGATCATTGAGGCCCAGACCCTGAGCATTGCCGCTGCGACTCTCGAGACGATCGTAAAAGGATCGATAACAGGGGCCGGCGGGTCCATAGCCAGCGAGCGTGTCGAGAAACCGGACGATCTGGGAAAGTTGAAAGTGGTCAACGTCAGCGTCGATGCCGTGCTGCCCGATACCAGGGCCTTGAGCGATGTCCTTTTTACCCTCGAGTCCCATACGCCATACATCGTTATCAGGGAAATGGACACACGGGTCAGAAATTTCAGAGATCCCCGTGAACTGATGGTCAAGCTCAGAATTGCGGCGCTGACCGGCGGGAAATAAACATGAGAGCCCTGAGATATCTCATTAGAAATGCAAATGTCCTCAATATGGTTCTCTTTGCCATCGTCATCGCCCTCATCGTCGGGATTACCTTACCCCTGGTCCGGATGCGCTACGCCTATTCTCCGCCGCAGGTCAGACCAAAGCCCCCCGTCGAGGAGGTACCTTCCGAATTTACAGGCGGCAGACTACCTTCGGACTATGCAGTCATAGGCGAGACCAATCTCTTTCATCCGGAACGGGTGATACCTGTCGACAGGAAGGCGGACGTCCCGAGGCCGGAGATAGTTCTTTATGGAACCGCGGTGGATTCGGTGCGCATGGCCTTCATAGAGGACAAGAAAAATCCCGTAACGACGCCCGGCAGAGGCGTTCGTCAGAGGATCGTACGACAGGGAGAGGTTGTAAGCGGATATACGGTGACCCGGATTACACAGGACAGGATCGTGCTGGCACGAGGCGACGACAGTATGACCGTCATGCTTTCTCCGCCGGACAAAAGAAAGGCGGGCGATACACCTTCCCCTCCGGCGCCCCAGCAGCCCCCGACACCGGCGAGGCCCCCCCAGAGCGCCCCGGCGAGGCCCCCCCAGAGCCCGTCCGTCAGTCCGGCGAGGCCAAACCAAACGACCCCCGGGACCCCTCCCGGAGGAATCAGGGTGCCGCCGCTGCCTGTGGGCGAGACGCTCCGGCCCGGCGCACAGCCGGCAAGGATACAGCCACGCACCGTTCCTGAATAAACGCCGCAGGATATCAATCGCCATTTCTTTATCAAGGAAGTCTGTCCGTTCGGTATGTTCCCCTGTAAAACCGGGGCCTTCGATTCCATACTCCTGTTTTCAACCCATCTCGCCCGTCATCCGCCAATAATCGTGGAACCGGATGACGCAAACCAGCCAAAGGGGATGAATGATGCAGCGCGTGATCATTGCAGATGACCATCCCGTTGTTTACAAGGGTCTCAAGGAGATCCTGCAGGAAAACTTCGGCTCCGTCATGGTCGACGCAGCCGGTACGGGCCGGGAATTGATAGAGAAGGTCAAGAAGACCGACTACGATCTGGTTCTCCTCGACATTTCGCTGCCCGATGCAAATGGCCTGGATGTTCTCAGGGAGATGAGAAGGAAACGGCCGAGACTTCCCGTTCTTGTCATCAGCATGTATCCCGAGGAGATGTATGCCGTGCGAGCCATACGAACGGGGGCGCAAGGGTATCTGACGAAACAGAGCGCCTCCGAGGAACTTATCTTCGCCGTGCGCAAGATCCTCTCAGGCAAAAGATATGTAAATCCGGCATTCGCCGTGCGAATGGTCGTCGATTTCGAATCCGATGCGGCAAAGCCCGCCCATGAAAAGCTTTCGAACCGGGAATTCCAGGTGATGCGTATGTTCGGCAGCGGCAAAACGATGAAGGACATCGCCGCCGAACTCAACCTGAGCATAAATTCGATAAGGACATACCGGGTCCGCATCATGGAAAAAATAGGTGTAAAAGGAACCGAAGGCCTTATCCATTATGCTTTGACGCACGGGTTGTATGAGTACAAAAATGGCTGACAGGTCAGCCATTTTTGCGGGTAATAGGTTATGGGTTATAGGTTATAGGTAAAGAATTTTCTCTTCCCATTACCCATTACCATTCCTCTCGCCATTCCTCTCTAGCCCCACCAGCATGGCGCGCCGGTACTGGCCCCAATAAACCCCCAAAACCCCCAGGTAGTCTTTCGTGGGCCAGTGTAACAACGGTGCGCCATGCTTCCCAACAATTTCCCCGCCCACTGATTTTTTTGATAGGTCCTATAAGTCCTATGGGTCCTATACGACCTATCAAAAGCCTTCCCCCCGGTTTTGTTCTCCAACCCTCAACCTACTTTACCACCATATCAAAGTAAGTCTCCGGGAAAGGTTCGCCTTTCAGGGTGAAGTGCCACCATTCCAGTTCGTAATTGACGAAACCGTGTTTTTCCATGAGCGTCTTCAGGAGAAGCCTGTTTGCGCGCTGCGGGGGGCCGGCAGCCTTGTTTGCCGTATGGGCGAGGGCGTGGAAACAGTCGAACCCCGTCCCCATATCTATGGAGTTGTCACGGAAGCGTCTGGCCGCGGGGAGAAAGCAGGGGAAGAGTTCCTGGCCGGGCCGGTATGACTCCTGCCCGGGCGCGGGTACGGGTACGATGGTGAGGTCCACGGTGCTGCCGCGGGAATGGCCTGATTTTTCTGCTATATAGCCGTCTTTAAAGAGGCGGCTTTTGTCCACGGTGGGGTAGAATTCCTTTTTTGTCCGCGTGTCGCCGACGTCCTTTGCCCACCTGACGAAATGGTTCACCGCGCGCTGCGGCCTGTAACAATCGTAAATCTTGAGGGAAAAGGAGAGACTCTTGAGGTCCTCCTGAACACGTTTTAACGCATCGGCTGCCTCTATGGTGAGGTAGCATTTCGGGGCCTCATACCCATCGATCCGTTCGCCGACGAAATTGTGAGGGGTATAATAGCGTATGTCCATGACGATCGATGGGATGTGCTCCTTGATATCGACGAAGCGATGGCGGACATCATCCCCCGCGGCCGCCAGAAGGGGCAGGGCGAGGGACAGGAGCAGCAAACCTGCATGGAGAACGGGGGAAAACCCCGCAGGGGTCCGTCTATTCATATCGGTGGTACCTCCGGCGTTTTGTACACGTTACCAGAACCCGGCACCCTTTTCAACAGGGACGTCGCTCGGGGGCAAGTGTCAAAAGGGATTCCATCGGGGTCGCGGCGGTGTAAGTTTACGCTTTCAGGCTGCTGCCGGTGATCTGAGTTGTGAAACGGGGATGCTGCCTTTGAGTTCGTCCATCACGTCCCGGACGGTGCAGATGCGATCGACGCGATAGCCATTGGCACCGACCGTGTAGAGTGGTTCCTCGACATCGGTGTTGTAGCCGCCGGAGCTGAGAAGACCGTTGCAGATGCAGAACCAGCCGCCATTGTCTTCGTGGGCCCTGCAGACGGCGTAGCGGCCTTCCTTGTTTTTGGTCATGATGTAGCCCTTGTCGCAGCGGGGCTTCCTTCTGTTATTAAGCGCCGAAAGGAACATGGGGGATTCTTTTATTACCATGAACGGCATCCCGCAGGGCGATCCCGGCGACGAAGCGACCAGGATATCTTTCGGGCCGGCTTTCACCACGGCGTTCTTGTATGCGTCGGTGGCACTGCTCTCAACTGTAGCGAGAAAACGTGTTCCCATCTGGACGCCATCGGCGCCCATGGCGAGAAATCTCACGATATCGTCGTGATCGTAAATCCCTCCTGCCACTATCACGGGAAAATCACCGTTTTTTGAGGCGTATTCCTTAATGGGGGGAAAAAGGTTCTCGAGTTTGTTGGATTCAAGGCCCAGATCCTCAACCTTGAAGCCGAGGTGGCCTCCGGCAAGAGGTCCTTCCAGTACTACGGCGTCGGGCCGGTAGCCGAAGCGCCCCCACTTTTTGCAGATGATCTCCAGGGCCCGCACGGACGATACGATGGGAACGAGGGCCGTTTCCCCGGGGTCGGCGATACCGGGAAGTGTCAGCGGCAGCCCGCCTCCGGAGATGATTACATCCACCTTTGCGTCGATAGCCGCCTTGACGGTGACATCGTAGTCTCTGGCAATGGCGACCATGATGTTGATACCCGAGACGCCCCCACTCTGGCGGGCCAGGCAGACCTCTTCGTACACGGCATCATAGGTGCTATAGGTCTTGTTGTTGCGTTTTCCGAGGAGTCTGTCGAGGCACGCGCTGGATACAATCCCGAGACCACCCTCGGCGGCGACGGCGCTTGCCAGCGGTGACAGGGAAACACCTATCCCCATACCTCCCTGGATAATGGGTAGGCTTATCTTTTTCGCCTTAATGGTGAGTGTTGGAAGCATCATTCTTATTTTATGCCGTGAATCAACGTGAGAAAAGAAGAACAAAATGAAAACACGACTTGTCATTGTAGCACGTTTTGGAACTAATTACAAAATAATCATAAAGGATGCGTGCGATGTGCCTCTAACCCATTACCTGTCTTCTGCCTTATGTGATATAATGACCGCCGGACATCATTTCGGGACGAACATGCATACCAGAAAAGCTGAAAATCCGAAAAAACCTCTCCTTACGCAAGACCCGGATCAAAGAAGGCTGTCGACAGCCCTCAAACGCGCCAGGGAAAAGATCCTGCGCCTTACGGAGCTGGACAGGCAGCACAAGCTGGGCAGGAAGGAACTGGAAAAGAGGACCCACGAACTGGGTGAACGGGTCAAGGAGCTCAACTGCCTCTATACTATTTCGGGCATTGTCGAGAAGAAGGGGGCCACCCTTGATGAGATCCTGCAGAGAACCGTCGATATCATTCCCGACGCCTGGCAGTACCCCGGGATCACCACAAGCCGCATAGTTCTGGAAGACCGCGTCTTCGTCAGTGACCGTTTCGCCGAAACAAAGTGGAAGCAGTCGCAGAGGATTGTCGTTCATGGAAGGAACGCCGGTTCCCTCGAGGTTTTCTACCTGGAGAAGAAGCCGAGGGCTGACGAGGGGCCTTTCCTCAAGGAAGAGAGGAGTCTTATCAACGTTGTCGCCGAGCGCATAGGCGAGATAATCGAGCGGAAGTTCGGCGAGGAGGCACTGCAGGAAAGCGAATCGAAAAACCGGGCGCTCCTGGAGGCCATTCCCGACCTTATGTTCCAGATCGATTGGACGGGGATCCTTCTGGGCTTGCATGTCGGAAATTTCACGGTCCTGAAAAGCATCGCCGAGAGAGTGGTCGGCGAAAGCGTCTATCGTATATCCGACACCGAGAGGCTCCTTCCCCGGCGGCTACTCGATCAGGCCATGGCCTGTGTCAGACGGTCCATCTCCACCGGGAAGGCGCAAATCTACGAGCAGCACCTGTCCCTTGGCGGTGAAGCGCGGGATTTCGAGGTGCGCATCGTTATGTCCGGTCCCAATAAGGCGCTGGGTATCGTTCGGGACACAACGAGGCGAAAGAGGCTGGAAAGGGAGATCCTCGAGATAAGCGGCAGGGAACAGCGCAGGATCGGTCAGGACCTTCACGACAGCCTGTGCCAGCACCTCGCGGGAATCGGTTTCATGGGTAAGGTGCTGGAAAGGAAGACGGCGACACAGCAGCTTATCAAACCCGAAGATGTCCTCGAGATCGTGGATCTCATCGATCAGGCGATCACGCTGACACGGGGTTTCGCGCGGGGCCTCAATCCCGTCAGGCTTGAAGCGGACGGGCTGATGATGGCACTCATCGAACTGGCATCCAATATGGAGAAACTTTTCGGGATAGCCTGCACTTTCACATACGACAGGCCGATTCTCTTAAGCGATAACGCCGCGGCGACGCACCTCTACCGGATTGTCCAGGAGGCATTGAATAATGCCATAAAACATGGTAAGGCAGATAAGGTGACGATCTCCATGAAGCAGGACGGCGACACCTGCGTCCTGACCGTCGAAGACAATGGGGTTGGAATAGGCAATACGGTCAGTCAGGGGAAGGGCATGGGGCTCAACATCATGCAGTACAGGGCCTCGATGATCGGAGCCGTTCTGGAGATAAAAAACAACGCCGCCGGAGGTGCCCTGATAAGCTGCACGTTTTCCAACCGGCCGGGACAGGCAGGGTAAATAGTATCCGGTTTATTCAGTCATCACGGGAGGATATCTGTGACCAAACGTAAGGTATTGATTGTCGATGACCATCCCATTTTGCGCAAGGGATTGACTCTTCTCATCAATCAGGAGCCTGACCTTTTTGTCTGCGCCGAGGCGGAGAATGCTCAGATGGCCCTGGAATCTCTCGACAATGTCGTACCCGACATGGCGATAGTCGATATCTCGCTGCCCGGCATCGATGGAATAGAGCTCATCAAGGAACTGCGGCTTCGCCACAAGGACATGCCCGTCCTCGTCGTCTCCATGCACGACGAGGCCCTCTATGCCGAACGATCGCTCAGGGCCGGAGCGCGGGGCTATATCATGAAGCAGGAGGCCCTGGAGAAGGTGCTCGTAGCGATACGGAAGGTCCTGGAAGGCGAAATCTTCGTCAGTGAACGCATCACTACAAAGATGCTCGAAAAATTTGTCTCCGTGGAGGGGTTGAGCCAGGCTGCATCCCCGATAGATCTCCTCAGCAACAGAGAGCTTACCGTTTTCAGGCTCATCGGGCAGGGGCACAAGACCCGTCAGATAGCGGAAAGACTCCACCTTTCCATAAAGACCGTCGAATCCTACCGCGCACACATCAAGGAAAAGCTCAAACTGAGCGACGGCACGGATCTGCTCAAGTATGCCATTCAATGGGTCCAGATCAGCTCCTAGCCGGAGTGCCTCCCCGGGGTAATGTGGTCTTACCCTGAAACCTGAAATCATTTTTACATATCCCGCAAATGCTCCCACTATCGCTGGAGCCTCGTAAATCGTCGACAGCCAAGGGTATACAACCATGATGGGGCTTACCCCCATGGCTAATATGGGGGATACCCCGATGTCAAAAACATCTTCACCCTGATTGTCAAGCCTGCCTTTATCGGGTTTTATATACTAGTTTTTTCTCATACCGGCAAAAGGAGAAAAGCGAAGGACATGAAAAAGAGACTTGTGTTTTTACAGCGGGGAAAAGCGTCAGATACCACGGCCCTCGAAGAGGCACTCAAGGGCCAGGGTTGGGATCTCGAGACCATCGTGCTTTCCGACGGCGAGCCGCTGCCGAAGAGCCTCGAGAACATCGACGGGCTTCTCATTACGGGTACGGACCTGAATATCTACGAGCAGAGTTCCACGCCGCTGACGGTCTTCTAGGGGCATACGCTCCTTTTTGGTTTTCGGTAAGTAAGGCCGCGGTACGCGGATTCAGGCGGGATTGCGATCTTAAGGCCGGCGGCTAAGGGTGGTTGCCGGTTTTTTGGCGGGACGGATTCGTTGAGAGTCCGGAGAGGCAAAAATATAAGAGAAGGTGGAGGATTTTTTATGTCAGTGACCAGCGAAGTATTAGAAAAAATAAAGAAACAGGACCCTCATGAATTTGAGTTTCACCAGGCCGC
>DNYO01000003.1 GCA_003506795.1 Deltaproteobacteria bacterium | reverse complement strand
CCGGGCCGGGCAAAGGTCATTACATCCTCTATGATCGCCCGTGCCGTTTCGTATGGCTTCCTGAAAACCTCCTTCAGGTCGCCCACCACGTAGGTCCTGGTTTCGTCGGTGATATATCCGTTGTATCCTCCGCCGTAGTCAATAGTGACCGGGACTCCCGTCTCGACAACCTTGAAGGACGACCCCTGGGGTACGGCAGGAGTTACGCCCGCACCCGTTATCGGCGCGTCAAGAAAAGTGGTGACAGCACCGGTGATTCCCGCCTGCACCGTCATGGTCATCATTTCCTGATTCATTCCCCTCATCCGCAGGAAACCCTGATGGCCCATCTTCCTGCTTTCCGCCATGAGGGCGGCCTCGATCTCGAGTTCCGTTCTTCCTTCCCGGACTTCATCTTTGGCCCTTGTGAACACGTGGGTCAGCATCTCGCCGGATTTCCGGATCTGGGCCAGTTCGAAGGGGCTCTTGATGGCCCTTACCTCTTTGATCGTCTCCGACACGTTGGCGTACCCGTCAAAACCGATGACCCTTTTGAGTCTTTCGAAGATCGCCACGGGCAAAACATCGAGCTCCAGGCCCACTTTTCCTTTCAGGATGTGCCGATCGCTCAGGATCCGGTGTATCTCGCGGTCGTTCCTGACCACGGTGAAGGGAAGGGGTGTCTCCATCGCGGCGCGTTCGGTGCCCTTTTCAATGAATATCAAGGGCTCCCCGTCAACCGGCACGACGACCATGCCTTTCTGCATGGTCCCCGTAAAATAGAACCTGTCGACGTTCTGAATCATCAACGCAAAATCGATGCCGGCAGCCGCCATGAGATGACGGAGCCTGTCGATCCTGTGCAGCAGATCCTCTTCGGGGACACAGTCGTAGGTACCGACTTGCTTTAAGATCATGGCGCTTTCTCCGGCTCCAGGTATGGCTTGAGGCCTTCAGCCGAACGGATGTGGATATCCTGCTGGGGGAAGGCCATCTCGATATTATTCTCTTTGAATACCCTGTCGATCTCAAAGCGGATGGTGGAGGATATCTTGTCCCGTGTCTGGACGGGCCGCCTTATCCAGAACCTCAGGCGGAACGCAAGCGCATTGTCGCCGAAGTCCCAGAAAAGCACATATGGCTGGGGCTCGTTCAGGACCGCTGGATTGGAAGCGGCACACCGGACAAGAAGCTCTTTTACCAGTTCTGTGTCGGAGCCATAGACTACAGCTACGGATATCTCAGCCCTGCCCCTGGGGTCGCGGTACGTCCAGTTGACTATGTTCTTGTATATGAGGTCCGAGTTGGGAATGAAGATGGTGGAATCGTCATTTGTCTGTACGATGGTGTTGCGGATATTGATCTTCATGACCGTTCCCCGGACGTTCTCCAACTGGATCTCGTCTCCGGGATGGATTGACCGGCCGAAGAGGAGTATGAGGCCGCTGAAGAAGTTCTTGATAAGGTCCTGGAGCCCGAAACCGGCGCCGATAGACAAGCCGCCGGCAACGATCGCAAGATGGGCGACGCTCACCCCGACCAGCTTCAATGATAGGAGAACGTACAGAGACCAGATTACGTAGGTTGATATAGCGTGCAGGGACTTGATGACCCCTTCCCTTGACGCTCCCGATCCGAGCCGCTCGGATATGAGGGTGATGAGAGCATTGATGAGAACGATGAAAGAGCGTGTGATGAAGAGGAGCGCAACGATAATGACTATCATGGACAGGTTGAGAGAAAGGTAGCCGATGATCACGCGCCATTGTATGATCTGGCTCACAAGGGGCATGCCGCCGATGTAAAGCGTTACCCACNNTTCTGAGCGCCCCGGGCCCGGATCTTCGCGAGGCATCCTGCCAGGCCCGCTCCCAGCTCAATGTTCAGCATGATGGCAAACCAGACGGTTGCCAGGAGCAATGCGAGGCTGCCCCATCCGAAAAAGGTGACTGCGGCCAGAGAGATCGACAGCCAGGAGGTTACGGTGAGCAGTCTCCTGTCCAGCATATGCTGGTCTCTCCTCTGGAGGATATACGAGTAGATCCCGGCGAGAATGAACAGAAGGGCGATGAGGGGGGAGTACAGGATAGATGTTGTATGAAGAAGCTGAAGCAGTATCCCGGCTGCAAATATTATCCAGTATCCCCACAGCGGATTATGTTTGAAGGCTGCAGGATCGCTTGCCGACAGACGACGAAGCTTCCAGCCCAGGCTGACCAACCCGGCCGCGAGTATGATCTCTGCGAGAAAAGTCAACGTGCTCAGTGGCCCCAGGCCGGTCGTCGCGCCTATTATCATGAGCGGCAGGCCAAAGGCGGTGCAGCAGCAAAAGGGGAGAAAGGTACCCGCCAGCGCCGCCGAGGGATATTTTTTTCTCAGGTGCACGATGATCGCCAGGAAACCGACGAGAATCGCGATGCTGAATATGGCCCCCTTTACGATGACATTTATGATGGCACTCTTGTTTTGACTGTATGGGATCAGCCAGTAGGCCCAAAAGCCCGCCCAGTTGTCGAGTACGACCCTCGCCGATTTCCAGGCGTCTGATGTGAAAAGGCTTGGGGAAAATCGGGGCGTGAGGAAGTATTTCTTCCACGCGATTTTGAGATCGTTCTCGATTATGACCTTTCTCGGTTCGAGCCTGGCGAGCAGGTGCTCGATCGCATTGGGGATTATGTCGATAATATCCTGGGCTTTTTCCACGAGGGCGATGGTCTCTTTCATGTCCGTGACATGCCCGGCGGCGGCTTCGCTTACTTCCGGACTCGACTTGTCCGCGGCCAGCCGCTCGTAATCGCTAAGGTGGGTCCGCAGCACCTTTTTCAGGCCATCGATGGCTTCAAGGTCCGCGTTGACGGGCGCTACAAGGGTCACGCACTGATCGTGCACGATCTTGATTTGCCTGAGAATGTCCCGCATCTCAACGGGATTGCCCTCTTCCATGTTGTACATTATGGAGAGCCGCAGCATTTCCTGGGAGAGCTCCTGGTTCTTCTCGCTGATCTTGCCCATACGCTCAGGCTGCGCCGCTATATACGTCCTCAGATCCCTCTGCGTTATCTCAATGGCGACCTTCTCTTTTTTGATCATCTCCGCGAAGGACGAATGCTTCTCCTGACCGAAAACCCCGCCGGCGGGCAACAGGCCGGCGAAGAAAACGATGATGATGATCCGCATAAAAGACAGACGGGGTCTAAGAATTGAGCGGGTATATTTCATGTAAGCAGCCGGTATCCATACAATTACACACCACCATGCTTTTTTTCAAGGCAAATATGGGCCCCAGGGAAATGGTCGCGACCGCCGGATGTGTCGTTAGAACTGGAATGGATGTCCGATCATCATCTGGACTCCCCAATTCTCATTTGAAACGGCCGTATCGATGCGCGCGGATCTTTCTTCGACAAGCCCCACAGACCGCACACCGGTAATGTTTGTGCCATCGATAAATGCTCCTTGTTGTTTTTTGATGTTCTGTGTTGAGGGGTCTCAGGGACGTTCAAGAGATCAGAAGGTCTTTCCGTGCCGGGAGCTGTCCCCGCGTCTTGCACCGTCATTTTCCTGCAATTTCACTCAATTTGCAAGGGATAATCCATCGACCGCAAAATAAAAACAGGGCGGAGGTTCCGGCGTTTCTTTAATCGGCGGGCGTTTTAGAAGCTCATGCCCATACGTAGCTGATCTCCCATTGCCCATTTTCCGGCGATTTTAGGAGCTTTATCCGATACCTGCCGCTCTCGTGTTTCGACATCCAGTCGACAACGACAAACGCCTTTGTCCTTGCCCCGTTAAAACCGACGCGGGAGAAACCTACAATTCCTGTCGCGAAAGGGTATGGGGTTCGAGGTTGTATCGCCTTGTTCCTGACAACGCCAGCCTGAAATTCTTCTTCCGCAAGAAGCGTGATGGGATTGCCCGGGGGAAGGGCGGCGAGCAGCCTGGCTTTGTCGAGCCGTACCCGCTGCGACCTCTTGCGGTTGAAGTCGTCGAGCATATCGCTCTCCGGTCCGTAGCTCGGTTGATCTGGTGCTTGCACCGTCATATCGCGGACCATATGGTATCCCGTGCGTGTGCCGGGTATCGGATATCGTGGCTGCATGGAGTATCTTAAATCGGACTCGCCGGGGCGCGGCTGCTGTGGTCTCGCGGGTGCGTTGAGTATGGCCGCAAATATCCGGTATTCCGTATCGTCGCCGATAAATGGAACATCGTTGCGCCCATCCCCCGGCGAAGTGGAAACGCAAGCGAAGAGAATCGCCGCGATGAAGGCGTAAAGAACTGGCCGACACAACGTCCCCATAGGAGCTTATTGTAGCATTGACCGATATGGGAAACCAGCACAAATGCGGAACAGGATCAGGTCAGCCCTATTTCCTGTTGTCTATGGCTGCCTGAATCGCGTCGATCCTTTCCTGTGAAGGCGGGTGGGTGGAGATGATCGCAGGCGGGTTCTTGCCGCCGGATACACCGAGGAGCATTCGCTGGACGTCGATCATGGCGCGTGGGTTGTAACCGGCCCGGCGCATGATCTCTACCCCTTCGGCATCCGACTCCAGTTCGTTTACCCGTGAGTTCTTGAGAAGCAAAAGGCTTGCACTGATTTCCGACGCCTTGACGAGCAACGTCCCGGAAATGCCTCCGTCACCGAGCATCGCCCCCATGATCTGGAGGCCGAACTGGGCCAGCATCTGGCGCTGGATCGCCTTCAGGGAATGCTTGTTGACGACATGGCCTATCTCGTGGGCAAGTACGCTCGCGATCTCGTTATCGTTCTTCAGCCTCTGAAGTATTCCCGTCGTGATGTAGATATATCCTCCGGGCGCCGCAAAGGCGTTGACCAGTTCATCATCGATGACGGTAAAGGTATACTTCAGATTC
>DNYO01000217.1 GCA_003506795.1 Deltaproteobacteria bacterium | reverse complement strand
ATCGAGGCGAGCAGCTATTAACGAAATCCGTCCAGAGGTCAATGTCATGCTGAGTCAACAGTCGCAGATGGACCTGGCGGTCCGCGATGGCGAAGGAACGATCGGCCAGGAATCGATTGAGATCGATGATACGCATCCTGCTGCGCAGTCGGCCGTGTCCGTACATTTCAGCGAGGACGTCGGCCGCCATTTCGGGAGTGGAATATACGGGAATCCCCTTCTGCTCCATCCTGATGACGTGCTCCATCATGAACTCCTTGCATGCCACACAGCACAGGATTGGTTTTCCCTTATAATCGATGGTGGCGAGCGTATCGACGTAGGATTCAAGTCTCTCGCCCTGGATGACAACGATGAGACCGTGAACGTCGGCGCTGGCCACCCCGATGTTGATAATCTCCCTGGCCTGCCGCGCATCCATGTTGAAGGAGCAATCGACGGGGTTTTGTATATTGAGATAGTTGTCCAGAAACGGTGCCAACCGCTCTTTCAGATGAGGTTCGAGAACGGAGAGCCTCAGTCCTTTCGTGTAGAGCATATCTGTGGCTGCCACACCCAGCGACCCGGTATAGGTGACAACGAAAACACCGGGGCCCTTGGGCAGCGGCTGTTTGGAAAATGCCCGCATCAATGAGAAGAGATGTTCGTTGTCCCGGGCCCGTATGACGCCGCTCTGGCGGAATGCGGCGGAGTTGATTTCATCGTTGCCTGCCATGGAAGCGGTGTGTGAGGAGACAGCCTTCTTTCCCGCCTCCGTCCGCCCCGTCTTGAGGGCGATGACGGGTTTATTGCGCGATACCCGTCCGGCCACATCGACAAAACGCCGCCCGCTCGTTACGTCCTCCATGTAAAGGGCTATCACGCTGATGTTCCTGTCTCTCCCCATGAACTCAAGTATGTCGGCCTCGCTGACGTCCATTTTATTGCCGATGGTGGCAATTATCCCGAAATCGAGGATGTTGCGCAGGCCCGTGAGAATACCGGCGGCGTAGACCCCTGCCTGGGCAATGAGCCCGACGTTGCCTTTGCGGAGCTGGCCTATCAACCCGATGGATTGAACCATATTGTGATGAGTGTTGATTATGCCGGAACAGTTGGGACCGAGCAGACGACATCCGTTTTTCGCGATGAGGCTCTTTATATGGGACTGTACCTTTCGGCCGGCATCGCCGGTTTCGGCAAAGCCTGCCGTCTCCACCACGAGGTATTTGACCCCCTTCCGGCAGCAATCCTCGATGGCTTGCGGGGCCGCCTCGGCCGGAACGATGACGATCGCCGTATCGACAGGATCTTTCACGTCCAGAATTGACGGGTAGGCCTTCATTCCCAGCAAAGTTTCCTTGCGGGGGTTAACGGGATAAATTTTCCCCTGATATTGGTGGGAAAGGAGATTTTGCAGGACATTGTATCCGAGTTTTCCCCCGGAGTCGGTAGCTCCCAGAACAGCAATGCTTTGCGGATAGAACAATCGGAGAAGATCGTCTTTTGATCTGAGAGCTTCCCTGGGAGAGATCCGGGGAGAATTATCGACGAATATCCGCGCATCCACCGCGACGCAGCCCGAGGGATAGAGAAAGACAGGGTTTATGTCCAGCTCCCTCAGTTCGGGATGCATGATCGCCAGGTTAGAGACATTGAGGAGTAACCGGGACAGGGCCATGAGGTCGACGCTACGGCCCCGGTATCCACAGAGGATGGAGAAACCCTTTATCTCTTCCATCATTTCCCTGGCGCAGTCTTCCGTGATGGGCAGTACCCTGAATGTCACATCCTTCAGGATCTCCGCGAAAATCCCGCCAAGCCCGAACATGAGCACCGGTCCGAAGCTCTCGTCCCGCGTGAAACCAACGATGGCTTCCACCCCCGGGGGCGCCATCTTCTGTACACAGACGCCGGTAATCTTACGGTCGCTGAATGCCGAGAGGATATCCCGGTATGCCTGCCTGACATTACCGTCGTTTTGCACGTTCAACTTTACGCCGCCCGCGTCGGTCTTGTGGACAACGTCGGGAGAGACGATCTTGAGGACAACGGGAAAACCCAGGCCACGAGCTGTTTCAGCCGCCTCGTCTTCGGAAAGAACGACCGTAGCACCCGTTGTCCTGATCCCGGCGTTCTCCAGGATCGCCTTGCTTTCATGCTCCATCAGGTAATCGCGGTTTTCGGATTGTGACCGGCGAATGATCCCGGCGGTGTCGCTGCGCTGGCCGCGATTGCTGCTGACGTGTCGTTTTCCTGTCGATTTCATTTCCCGTTCCTTCGGCGTCTGTCAATGGATCTGCAAATACCGCTATTGTAGTATTGCACGTCAGGGGCACGGGTGGTATCGGCTCGCGTCTGTTTCTTGTGTCCGAATAAGTAAGAGATTCCCTGACGGTATATAACTGACAGGGGGAGATAAAAGAATGGTCATATGCAGGGGAAACCCGACCGGGGGGTTTCACTTTGACGGGGGCAGGGGGACGGCTTTTTAAAGAATGAGGTTGTTCTTTACCGCATAGAGGGTAAGTTCCGCATTCTTTTTCATGTCCATCTTTTCAAGGATCCGGGTCCGGTATGTGCTGATGGTCTTTGCGCTGAGGCAAAGTTCTTCGGCCACCTCACTCACCGACAATCCGGAGGCAAGCATCAGCATGACCTGGTATTCACGGTTGGAAAGCCGCTCGTGCCTCGGTTTCTGGGCGCCGGCGTCGAGTTCGAAAGCCAGCTTTTCAGCCAGCGAGACGGTGACATATTTACCGCCCCGCGAGACCTTTCGAATCGCACTGATCAGTTCCTGGGGTGCGCTCGCTTTCGTAAGGTATCCCGACGCACCGGCACGAAGCATCCGAACGGCGTACTGTTCCTCGGGGTGCATGCTGAGAATGAGGACGGGCAGTTTGGGCCGGATGACCTTGATCTCTTCCAGGATTTCCAGTCCGCTTTTTCCGGGCATGGAAATGTCCAGGAGGATCAGGTCGTAGTCCTTTGTCGACATTTTCAGGAGGACATCCTGGCCGCTTTCCGCCTCATCTTCAACTATCATGTCTTCCAAACCCGCCAGAATCTGTTTTATGCCTTCCCGGACGACGGCATGATCGTCCGCAACAAGAATTCGTATCATATTATCCTTCTCCTGTGGTGCATGGGTATCCGTACCTTGATCGTGGTCCCCTTGCGCGGTTTGCCTGTTATACTCACGCTGCCGCCCCAGAGATTGACTCGTTCCCGAATACCCACGATTCCGAACGACTTTGGGTCGACGATCTGTCCCGGTGTTATTCCTATTCCGTTGTCGGAGACTTCAAGACGGAGTTCATCGCCTTTCTGAACGAGACCCACCCGGACCAGCGTCGCTTTGGCGTGGCGCGTTACGTTGGTCAAGGTCTCCTGGAAAATGCGAAAAATGGTTGTGGCCAGATCTTTTTCGACGGCGCTGTCTTTACAGTCGAAACGCGCGTCACACCGCACGCCGGTTCTTGCCTGAAACTCCCCGACCTGCCATTCCATGGCGGCCGTAAGCCCGAGATCGTCGAGCAGAATTGGTCTTAGCTCTGTGGATATTCGATGTACGCTGTCGATGGTAGTGTCCACGAGCCCTCTCATGCGCTGCACCTTTCCGGCAAGGGATAAATCGCCCGGGGGTATGGAGGAGCCCAGCCAGGCAAGGTCCATCTGGAGGGCGGTTAGTGACTGCCCGAGCTCGTCATGTATTTCCCTGGCTATCCGGGTGCTCTCTTTTTCCCTGACGGATTGAAGATAGATGGACAGATCGCGAAGCTGTTCCCGTGAATTCGCCAGTTCTTCCTCGGCTCGCCTCTGTTCGGTGATGTCTTCGTAGGTGATGACGATGCGCCGATCCTTCAATACGTCGCCGATCCGGGCCGATCTCATTCTACAGAGAATGTCCCTGCCGTCCTTGCGGCGGCATTTGAATTCCGCTACATACGTGCGCTGATGTTCGAGGCCGCTGTAAAAGTGACGGCCGATCTCGTCCGCTTCTTCATCAGTCCTGTAAAAGAGGGTAACGCTTTTCCCGATAAGTTCCTCAGGTCGCCATCCGAAGACTTCTTCGACAGCCGTATTGGCGAAGTTGATCCGCCGGTTCTCCAGTCCGACAACAGCCTGCGGAATGGCGTCCAGGATGGACGATTTCAAGGCGTCCAGTTCCTCGAGACTTACTTTCGCCTCTTTGTGTTCCGTGATATCCATTGCATTGCCGAGGACGGCCCGTTGCCCCTTGAAATTGATGGGTGTGACCGTTTCCATGATCCATTTGATCTGCCCCTGTTTCGTTATCAGCCTGTATTCGTAGGGTGTCAGCCGGAGACCCTTGAGCATATGAACGGCATCCCTGGTTACTGTTTCCCTGTCGTCGGGATGGACGAGGCCCAGGGGATCCATCACCAGCATTTCCGCTTCCGTGTAGCCGGTGTATTCCTGAACGTGGAAGTTAGCGAATTGAAACTTCTTGTTTGCGGCAATATAAACGCCTACCTGCAGATTGTTGGCGATGGTCTTGTAGAGTTCTTCCTCGGTGGTTTCCGCCCTTTGTCGATGTTCAAATATCAAGTTGTTTCGAGATGCCAGTACCGTTTGAGCCAGTTTCTTTTTCATACTTGGTCCCTGCCCGATCGGTCTTCCATGTTCCCTGTCCGAGGTTCCTTACCTCAAACCTGGAACTTGGAACGTAGACCTGTCTTGTCGTTGAGCCACCTTCAATGTGGGATTGGTTAATGTGAGGGTTTTTCTCAACACGGTGGACACTTTTAGCCGGTGCGGGATACTTCTTGGCCGGATGTCCCTTGAGTGCTCCGGTTCTGGAAAATTTTACACCGCTCACGGTGGCGATGTCAACTTTAACTTAGATTTCTGCCGCTTAGCTTGCGATTGACAGAACCCCATCCGACTGATAACATCGAAAGGGAGGGAATAAAGCGAAAAAGGGGGATGACAATGGATCTATTTGAGGCTATGCGGGGAAGGAGGAGTTGTCGGGATTTCCTGCCGGCTCCGGTCAGCGACGAAGTGATCGACAAGATTCTGGAGGCCGCGACCTGGGCCCCTTCACCGCTCAACACCCAGCCGTGGGAATTCTTCGTTATCACCAATCGACAGATCAGGGAGAAGATATTCACGGAAGCGGATCGTTGCAGGTTATGGGCCTTCGAGAAAAGCGGCTGGAAATGGCTCGATTCCTATGACGTTGATTTTGTGAAGGAAGCGCCTGCCATGATCGCGGTGGTGGGGGACCCGAAGAAGACCGGTGTGGACATGTTCATGGAGGAGGGCAATATGGGCTACCAGGCCGCCTGTGCCGCCGCGATCCAGAACATGCACCTTGCCGCCTATTCATTCGGACTGGGTTCGCTCTGGTTTACCCTCTTCGACAAAAAGGCCATAAGGGAAATACTGGGCATTGAGGATACGAAGGTGCCTCTCGCTCTAGTGTGCCTGGGGCAGCGGGCATCGGACATACGCGAGGTCCCGAGAAGGCCGGTAAAAGACAAGACGCAATATTTGCGATGAAGAGCAAACCAGCGCGGCTTATAGAGGCCCTTGTGGTCCTTTGAATTCCCACTGGCACCAGCTGTCTGAAGGATAGGGCCCCGGAGGACAGTATTTGCACGATACCCTGACTCTTGGATCGATAACCGCCGCGACATTCGTGAACCCATGCTCAAAGGTGGGCCGGCACGCGAATACACCCTTGCCCGATTTGATGCGGGCTTCCTGTGGCGGACAGGAGATTACTGTAAGGAGGGCCGTTTCGCCGTTTTTTTCAATTCGGTAGGAACATTTTGCCGCCCAGCTCATAAGGTTGACTGCCCGGAGAACCTCGTCAAGCCCGGCATTGTCGGGCATGGCAAGGATTTCTTTTATTCTTCCGGCCTCCAGTCTCGAGGATATATCCCACATGGCGATATCGATTTCGAGAGCTTTCTCGGTTCCGTAACGATCCTCCACCCCGGAGAACCATAGTCCGTCACAGGTGTGCCAGTTCCTCGAATACATCTTGATGAGCTCTATGAGCGTCTCCCGGGGGAGATTCTGAAGCACGTCATGAACAGGGTTTTCGGGTTTTGTCATGGTTCCGGGACCTCCTTTTGCAGTAGATGTGTCTATGGTACCATGACGGGATTAAGCATGGAGCAAAAAAAGTCGATAAAAAGATGCATTAAAAGTAGTATAAACGTGACGCCCGTTCGGGTACCATCGATAAATGGGAGGTTCGCAGCAGCATGGGAAAAAAAGCCTTGAGGGTGCCGGCAGCTGTCCTCGTCTGTGTTATTGCCCTAATTTTTCTTTATTCCGCGCCTGCCGCGGCGAATTCCCAGGACCGGCACTTCAGAAATGTGATCATACTTGTCGGGGATGGAATGGGTTCGGCCCATACGACGCTTGCGAGATGGTACAAGGGTTCTCCTCTCGCCTTCGACGCAATGAACGTGGGAGGAATACGCACCTATGGCGCCGACTCGCTCATAACTGATTCCGCACCAGCCGCCACGGCCTTTGCCTGCGGACACAAATCGACGGACAAGTCTATCGGCATAATGCCCTGCCGGGTTACCATTCCGGGAGTACCCGATCCGGGTCCTTCCCGATGCAAACCCATCGCGTCCGTACTTGAGGGGGCTAAACTTACGGGCAGGGCGGTGGGTCTTGTGGCCACCTCCAATATTCAACACGCCACCCCTGCAGCCTATTCATCCCACTGGCCTGACAGGGCGAATTTCAACGAGATCGCCAGACAACAGGTATATCAGAATATGGATGTAATTTTCGGAGGCGGAAAGCGGTACCTTCTACCCAGGGAAAAAGGCGGGACGCGCACGGACGGTGAGGACCTCCTCGATGTGGCCCGTTCGAAGGGTTACGCAATCGTCACGGACAGGGAGCAGATGGTGAAGGCGGCATCCAAAAAGGTCTGGGGCGCGTTTGCAGACGATGCGATGGCGTACGAATTCGACAGGAGGCGCCTGGCGCCCGCCGAGCCGGGGCTGTCGGAGATGACACGCAAGGCGATAGAGATCCTTTCAAAGAACAAGAAGGGATTTTTCCTTTTTGTGGAGGGAAGCAAGATCGACTGGGCAGCCCATGCGCACGACCCGATTGGTGTCATCGGCGATGTGCTTGCCTTTGAGGAAGCGGTGCGTGTTGCCCTCGATTTTGCGAAGACGAAGGGCGGCACACTGGTCGTTGCCCTGGCGGACCACGCGACCGGAGGAATGTCCCTGGGCAGCAAACAAAGTGACGGGATCTACTCGAAGCTCCAGTATGAGGCGGTGCTCGCCCCATTGAAAAAGGCCTCGCTGACGGGCGAAGGAGTGGAGAAGATGTTGAAGGGAGATCTCTCGGAAGGGAACATCAAAAATGTAGTGGCTGAATATCTCGGCATAACCGATCTCTCGGCAGAAGAGATAGGAGCGATCCAATCAGCTAAGACCGGACGGTTCAATAACGTTCTCGGACCCATCGTGAGCAGGAGGACCTATATAGGCTGGACTACGAGCGGACATACAGGCGAGGATATCTTTTTCTACTACCATGGCATCGGAAAGCCCCTTGTAATAATGCAAAACACGGAGATTGCGCTCATGGCGGCACGGGCGATGGGGTTCGATCTTACCGCCGCCGACAAGAGGCTTTTCACGGCGGCGGACAAAGCGTTCGAAGCGGTGGGTGTGTCGACAACCATCGATAAAAAAGATCCGGGGAATATGCTTCTCGTGGTCGAGGCTGCCGGCAAAAAGGCCGAATTGCCTCTGGGCAAGAACGTCATGAGGATAGCGGGGAAGACCGAGACAAACCATACACTCGAAGGGGTCACTGTCCTGGCACCTGAGACAGGCACCGTCTACATCCCCGCACAGGCAGTCGAAATCTTTAAGAAGGCAAAATAATGACGGTTTCGGGTTCCTACTGCGAGAGTCTTTCCGATATCTTGCGGGCTGTTGCTATGAGATGTTGTGCCATTTCGGGTAGTTTTTCCGTTGGCATGGAGCCGGCAAAACCGAGAATGCAGATGGCCCCGACGGGGTAATCATTGGCATAGACAAGCGTGGCGATTGCCCTGACGCCCATAAGGTACTCTTCAAGATCGAGGCTGTAATGGCGTTTCCGCGCGATTTTGACTTCATCAATGAAGCGGTCGACGTCGGTGATGCTGTTTGTGGTGTATTTCGGCAGGCCTTTTTCCTTCAGGAAATCCCTGATCTCGTTATCTTCCATGGGAGAGAGAAAGGCCTTGCAGAAAACAGAGGCGGTTATGGGCAGCCTCGTTCCGACGGGGGATGATATCTTCAGTTTCTTTCGTGTCTCTATGGTTTCTATTACCTTGACGACGCTGTCTTCGCGGACGCAAAGGAAGACCGTTTCGTCGACGTCTTCGACGAGTTTTTCCAGGAAAGGCCGGGCGATGGAACTGAGTTCGCCGCCCTGAAGGACCCGTTTGGCAATCTTGAAGAGTTCTTCTCCCGTGGTGTAGCGTTTTGTGGATTTACTCTTGACGATGAGGTTCCCTTCCTGAAGGGCCTTGAGTATCCCGAAGACGGTACTTTTGCTGAGGGCCAGCGTCCTTGCTATCTCGGTGACGCCGAGGGGTCTCTTGCTGTCAACGATAAGGGTAAGTACTTCGAAGGTTTTCTTTATGACGGGCGCGCTATACATAATTCATTATGATGAACACTATATAATATTCGGGAATATTTGTCAACGTTAATTTGTTGATAATACTGCTTGAAGGAGTCAGCTGCCCAAAAGGGGCGCGTTGATTTATGATAGTGAACGGATAAGCGGCATACAGCACTTCCAGGAGAGAGGACCTTAAATAGGGTATGTTCAAAGATTTGATAATTTGGTAGAATGATGAACCTAAAGACTATGCCACGAGAATACAGGATAAGATTTTTGCCGATAGATCGCACTATTCCGGCGGAAGAAGGAGAAAACTTACTCGAAATCGCCATGAAGGCGGGAGTGCATATCAATGCCTCCTGCGGGGGGAGGGGCGCCTGCGGGAAGTGCAGGGTCAGGATAGCAGACGGTTCGGTTGAATCATCGCCACATTCTTCGCTGAGTGAAAAGGACGAGGCCATAGGTTTTCGCCTTGCCTGCAGTTCATTCATCAAGGGTGATGCCATAGTCGAGATTCCCCTGGAATCGCAGGTGGATAGAAGCATTCTCAGGAGGTCGGCCGTTATGAGCGATACAGATGCCGGAGCCATCGATCGATCGCTCTTGTGTCAGTATGGCTGTGAAGCGCTGGTCGGCAGGTACAATCTCCGGCTTCCCAGGCCCGATGTGCAGGACAACGTCTCCGATGCCGCGAGGCTGATGCGGTGCCTCGCACCCAGGATCGGATGCGAAGAACCCCTTGTTTCCCTCGGTGTGATGCGCGATCTGGGCAGCGGCCTCAGGGAAACGGACTGGAATATCACCGTGAACGTCGCGACCACCGGCCAGATGAGGGAAATAACCCGGATCGCACGGGGCGACAGGGAAAAGGACCACTATGCGATAGCCGTCGATGTCGGGACAACGACCATTGCGGCCCAGCTTATTCAATGCGACAACGGGAAAGAGCCATCAGACAATTCATGCGATGACGCCCGAAGGGGCAGGATCATCCTTGCATCATCCTCGGACTACAACGGGCAGATCAGCTACGGCGAGGATGTAATCTCCAGGATCATGTACGCCAGGAAACCGAAAGGTCTCAAGAAGCTCCAGGACGTCGTCGTGTCGACAATCAACAGGCTCATCGGTGAGATCGTTGAAGAGGCGGGCATAGATCCGGCCGACATCAGCCACATTGTTGCAGCGGGTAATACAACAATGATGCACCTTCTCTACGGGATCGATCCTACACATATCATGCTTGCGCCGTACACCCCGCTTGCAACGGCCTTTGCCCCCGTCGTTCCCCGCGACATCGGTCTTGATCCCGGCGAACACGCGCGTCTGTACGCAATCCCGGGTGTCGCGTCCTACGTCGGAGGCGACATCGTTTCAGGGGTGACCCTCTCGGGGATGACGGAAAGCAGCGAGGTTTCGCTTTTCATGGACATCGGGACCAATGGCGAAATCGTGCTGGGAAACAGCCAATGGCTTCTGTGTGCGTCCTGTTCCGCCGGCCCTGCTTTTGAAGGCGGAGGCATCCAGCACGGCATGCGGGCGGCCCCGGGGGCCATCGAAAAGGTGCGTGTTAATCCGGTCACTTTGGAACCCATGATCCTTACCATCGGAAGGACGAAACCACTGGGTATATGCGGCTCGGGGCTTATCGATCTTGTGGCCGAGCTTTTTCTTGCGGGCGTTATCGACCGCAACGGAAAGTTCTCCACGGATAGGCAGACCGAGCGGATAAGAAAGGGCGCGAGCGGGCGTGAATACGTCCTGTGTTTTGCCGCCCAGACGCGGATCGAACGGGACATCGTGTTAACCGAGATCGACCTCGACAATCTCATGAGAACAAAGGCCGCGGTTTACGCGGGATGCAAGGTTCTGCTCGAAAATGGAGGTCTTGCATTCACCGATCTCGCTATGGTTATTATAGCCGGGGGTTTTGGTCATTCTATCGACGTTGAAAAGGCAATTGCGATAGGCCTCTTGCCCGAGCTGCCTGTCGAGCGTTTCCGGTTTCTCGGCAACGCTTCGCTTGGCGGCGCACGGATAGCGGCCGCATCCCGGGCCTTCTTCGAGAGGACCAGCGAGGTGGCCGGGTCGATGACAAACATTGAGTTGTCGAACAATACGCAGTTCATGGACGAGTTCATGGCGGCCCTGTTCCTGCCGCATACGGACGAAAAGGCATTCCCCGGGGTGATGAAGGAAGTGAAGACGGGTAATGAAGACAGGTTATAGGTAATGGGTAATGGGTAATGGGAGAAAGAATGAAGACAGGTTATAGGCGATGGGTCATGGGGAAGAGAATGAAGAGGGGTCATGGGTTATGGGTAATGGGTTATGGGAAAGGCCTGAAGAATCTTTTCCTATTACCTATTACCTATTACCTATTACCCGCCTCCGAAGGAGGACGCCTCCATGCCTAAAGTGATTGCACTGGCGGGCAAGGGTGGCGTTGGCAAGACGACGCTGGGCGGGATGCTGGTCAGGCATCTTGTTGAAAAAGTGGGTGCTGGGCCTGTCCTTGCCGTGGACGCCGACCCCAATTCGAATCTCAACGAGGTTTTGGGGGTGAGTGTTCATTCAACTATAGGCGAGGCCCGGGAGAAGCTTAAGCAGGAAGTTCCCACGGGCATGAGCAAGGACAGCTGGCTGGAATACAAAGTACAGGAGGCCGTCATCGAGGCCAAGGGCTTCGACCTTCTTGTCATGGGGAGGCCCGAAGGTCCCGGGTGCTATTGTGCGGCCAACAGCATGGCGAAAAAGTATATCGACGCCTTGAAGGGAAACTATTCATTCGTGGTGGTTGACAACGAGGCGGGCATGGAGCACATGAGCAGGTTGGTGACGCAGGACGTGGACGTCCTCTACGTGATATCGGATCCGACACCGCGCGGCATTCTCACCGTGTCGCGGATCCTTTCGATCATAAACGAATTGGGTCTTCATATCGTCAGGACCGTTGTCATCGTAAATCGCTTCCACGAAAAGGATGAGGCCGTGCTGGCAAAGACTGCGGCGGAAAGAGGCGTGGTTATCGGAGGTACGGTCAGGGACGACGAAGCGCTCGTGCGGGGCGACGCGGCTGAAAAGACGATATTCGAACTGGCGCCTGAATCGGATTCCCTTTCGGATGCCTATGCCATCTTCGACAAAACAGCAGGCAGTTGACCGAGAGTGAGTTTGTGGTGAAGGAGCGTTTATGACGGCCAAGATCATCAGCGGGACGGAAGTCGCGAGACAGGTAAGGGAACGAATCGCACAGGAAGTCGTGAAACTCCGTGAGGAGACGGGCGTCACGCCGGGGCTCGTGACTATCCTTGTCGGTGCGAATCCCGCTTCGGTTAGTTATGTCACGGGCAAACAGAGAACGGCGAAGGAGTTGGGTTTTTATTCTATCCAGGATGACGAGCCCGAAGACATCTCCGAAGAGAAGCTCGTCGAACTGGTGAAGAAGTACAACGGCGACCCGGCGATCCACGGCATCCTGGTGCAGCTGCCCCTGCCCAAGCACATCAGCGAGACGAATGTCCTTTATGCCATAGACCCCGACAAGGACGTGGACGGCCTGCACCCGATGAATCTGGGAAGGCTCATGATAGGCGAGGCCCGTTTTTATCCCTGTACTCCCTTCGGCATCAGGGAGCTTCTCGCAATGGGCGGTGTCGAAACGAAGGGCGCCGAGGTCGTTGTGGTCGGACGCAGCAATCTTGTGGGTAAACCTATCTCTATGATGCTCGTCCAGAAAGAGGCGAACGCCAATGCGACGGTGACAATGTGCCATACGGCTACACGCGATCTGGCCGCGCATACGCGAAAGGCGGACATCCTCATAGTGGCGGCCGGAAAGGCCAACGCGATCACCGCCGACATGGTCAAAGAAGGCGCTGTCGTCATAGACGTGGGTGTCAACAGGATTGGTGTGACGCCCGAAGGAAAAGCAAAACTCTGCGGGGACGTGGATTTTGAAGCCGTGAAGGAGAAGGCATCGGTCATCACGCCCGTGCCGGGCGGCGTGGGGCCCATGACGATCACCATGCTCATGCAGAATACNNGCCACGCGCGATGAAAGGCTCGGTTTTATCCGCTCGGCCATGCGTTACTGGTACAATGCGGATTGGTACGGCAGCGAGAAGAGAAAGCAGGAAGCCTGAGGATAACATTACTATACAGCCGGTAGAGGGGAGGAAGGGATAGATGGCCTTTGAAATTCCTAAAATAAAATACACGGGACGGATCAAGGAAGTTGAAGTTGGTACCGGGCCCAGGGCGGTGAAGGTGGGTGGTGCCACATGCTATCCCTTCTATCGTTTCGAGGGTGATATGCCAAACGTGCCGAAGGTTGCCTTCGAAGTCTGGGACAGCCCCCCCGAAGAATGGCAGGACTGGGCAGTGGAGCCATACCGGGATGTTATCGGCGACCCTGCGGCATGGGCGAAGAAGTGCATCGAAGTCTATGGGGCCGAGATGATCGTCCTCCAGTTGAGAAGCGCAGACCCCAACGGTGAGAACAAACCGGCCGAAGAGGTAGTGGAGGTCGTAAAAAGAGTGGCCGACGCCATCGATGTGCCGCTTGTTGTCTGGGGTACTGCGAATGATGACAAGGACAGCGAGCTCTTAAGGAGGGTGGCCGAAGTCTGCGAAGGAAAGAACGTCGCGGTCGGCCCGGTAACGGACAAAAACTACAAGCAGATAGGCGCTATGGCCATCGGCTACAGGCAGGTAGTCATGGCATCGTCCCCGATAGACGTCAACCTTGCGAAGCAGCTCAACATACTGCTCGGCAACCTGGGCGTCAGCGAAGAGAAGGTCATTATCGATCCCACCACGGGCGGCCTCGGCTATGGTCTTGAGTACACCTATTCGGTGATGGAGCGCGACAGAATGGCGGCACTCACACANNGACATTGTCGTAATGCGCCACCCCGACAGCGTATCCCTTGTCAGGGACATGATCGGCGAGCTCTGTGCGTAAAAGGAGAATCAATGGCCGACGGTAAGGAAAAAAGCATCGATAAGGCGACCCTGGAGCTTATCAGCAAGGCGCAAGACGAAGGTATCTCCACCGTCTTTTCCCGTGCCGATGAGATAAAGCCCTGTCCCATAGGCATAGAGGAGAGCTGCTGCAAGGTATGCTCTATGGGGCCATGCAGGATGCCGCGCTCAAAAAAAGGTGAAGGCAAGCGGCGCGTGGGCGTATGCGGAGCGACCATCGATACGGTGGTGGCGAGAAACTTCGCCAGAAAGGTCGCGGCCGGTTCGGCCTCTCACTCGGACCATGCACGGGAAGTCGTTACGACCTTTCTGATGACGGCCCGGGGACAGACGCAGGATTTTTCCATCAAGGACGAGATAAAACTCCTTGAGGTGGCGCTTGATTTTGGCATCGCTATTGAAAAGCGCGACACGAAAGACATCGCTATCGAGCTTGGCGAGAAGGCACTGAATGAATTCGGCAAGCAGAGCGGCGAACTCATCTACGCGGGCAAGGCCCCTCTTCGCAGGCAGGAGATATGGAGGAAATACAATGTTATGCCGCGCGGTATCGACCGCGAGATCGTGGAGGTGATGCACCGGACCCACATGGGTGTCGACCAGGATTACCGGCACATCCTTCAGCAGGCCACGCGGGCGGCCCTTGCCGATGGCTGGGGTGGTTCGATGATATCGACGGAGCTGCAGGATATCATGTTCGGGACCCCCGTGCCCGTGCTCGGCTCGATCAATCTCGGTGTGTTAAAAGAAGAGCATGTCAATGTCGTTGTCCACGGCCACGAGCCTCTTCTGCCGGAGATGCTTGTCGTGGCGAGTCGTGATCCGGCCATCAAAGAGCTTGCCGAAAAGGCCGGCGCAAAGGGCATCAACCTTGCCGGGATGTGCTGCAGCGCTAACGAGGTACTCATGCGCCACGGGATACCCTGCGCGGGAAATTTCCTCCAGCAGGAACTGGCCCTTGTAACGGGGGCCGTCGAGCTCATGACCGTCGATGTCCAGTGTCAGATGCAGGGATTGGCGAACGTGGCGGAATGCTTTCACACAAAGCTCATAACCACGTCCGACCGCGCCATGATAGAAGGCGCCGAACATATCGAGTTCCATCCGGAAAAGGGCCTCGAAACGGCGAAAAAGATTCTGGCAATGGCCATAGAGAACTATCCCAACAGGCGCCATGCGATTTATATTCCGGCTGAAAAACAGGACATGGTGGCGGGTTTCAGTCACGAAACGATAACCTATCTGCTGGGCGGTCTTTTCCGTGCAAGCTACCGGCCGCTCAATGACAATATTGCCAACGGCAGGATCAGGGGTGTTGCGGGCGTCGTGGGGTGCAACAATGTTCGTACTCAGCACGATGCCGCCCATCTTGCAATGATAAAAGAACTCATCAAAAACGACGTACTGGTTCTGACGACGGGGTGCAGCGCCATGGCATGCGGCAAGGCCGGCCTCTTGACGCCCGAGGCGGCACGTTTGTATGCGGGCAGCGGACTCGCCGAGGTTTGCGAGGCTATCGGCATACCACCGGTCCTTCATATGGGTGCCTGCGTCGATAATTCGCGGATACTCATCGCGGCCACGGCCATGGTCAAGGAAGGCGGCCTGGGCGACGATCTTTCCGATCTGCCTGCTGCCGGGGCGGCGCCTGAATGGATGAGCGAGAAGGCGCTTGCCATCGGACAGTACTTCGTGGCCTCGGGGATCTTTACCGTTTTCGGGACCACCTGGCCTACGCTTGGGAGCGATAAGGTTACGGAGCATCTTTTCGAAGAGTACGAGGAGATGTACAAAGGCATGTGGGCCTACGAACAAGACCCGGTAAAGGCGGCGCAGCTCATGATCGCCCACATCGACAAGAAGCGCAAGGCCCTTGGTATCGACAAGGCGCGGGAGCGTGTCCTTTTCGACATGGCTATGCGAAGAGCGATGGATTGACGGCTATGGAGACGGGATCGACGGTGAGTACGGGAAAGGCGAAGGAGCGGATGAATGTCTAAGATCATAGCATCGGCGGCGATACGAGGTGCCGGGAAGATATTCGCCCAGGCCGAAAGGAAATACCGGCAGGCCCTGGAAAAGTACGGGCCCGAGCAGGAGATCGGTTTTCCGAACACAGCCTATTACCTCCCCATTATATACTCGATGACGGGGATTGCCGTGGCCCGGGTGAAGGACATGGAGCGTGTCCTCGATGTGTGCCGCAGGCTCATCCCGTCCCCTGTCAGAGAAACGACGCCGCTGCCCTACCTCGCCCCGGCGCTCGATGCCGGTATGGCCACCTTTTTCGCCGAGGAGATGATCGAAGCCGTTCGCTACCTTGAAGAACCCGACCGGTATGCCGCTGACTCCGAGGAGACGACGGAGAAAACAGCCTGGCTCGGGGCAGCCAATGACGTTATCTTCAGGAAGAGGGGGGTTGAGTTCGTAGACGGTACGGCCCCCGGTTTCGCGGCCATCGTGGGCGCTGCGCCCGATGCGGCCACGGCGGCGAGGATCGCCCTGGAACTGCAGGAAAAGAACCTCTACGTGTTCATGTGCGGACACAACGGAGGAAAACGGTTTGCCGAACAGCTTGGCGAGGCAGGTGTCCAGATAGGCTGGCCCACACGTCTCGTGCCTTTCGGTCCCGATATCTACCAGGCTGTTTTCGCTATCGGGTTCGCATGCCGCGTCGCCATGGCCTTCGGTGGCGTCCGTCCCGGTGATTTCAGGCGCAACCTCATATATAACAAGGACAGGACGTATGCCTTCGTCCTTGCCCTGGGGGACGTGACGGACGAGTGGTACGCAAACGCGGCGGGTGCGATCAACTGGGGTTTCCCCACCATTGCCGACACGCCCATACCACAGGTCCTGCCCACCGGCATTTGCACCTATGAGCACGTGGTGTCCAACATCCCTCATGACCAGATCGTCCAAAAGGCCGTCGAGGTCCGGGGCCTCAAGGTCCAGGTTGCGAAAGTCCCCATTCCCGTTTCCTACGGCCCTGCATTCGAGGGCGAGCGTGTCCGCGGCGAGGACATCTTCCTTGAAATGGGCGGCGGAAGGACGGTAGCCGTCGAATGGACGACGTCACGGAACATGGAGGACGTGGAGGACGGCAAGATCGAGGTCGTAGGTCCCGATGTTTCCGATCTTACCCCCGGTTCACGGCTGCATTTCGCCATGGTTGCGGAAGTAGCGGGCCGGAATTTCCAGGAGGATTTCGAACCCATACTGGAGCGGCAGAACCATCACCTCATCAATCAGGCGCAAGGGATCATGCACATAGGCCAGCGCGACATCGCCTGGATCAGGATCTCCCGTCAGGCCGTGGAGAAGGGATTTACCCTTGAACATATCGGCAGGATAATCCACGCGAAGTACCACCAGGACTTCGGTGCCATCTTTGACAAGGTCCAGGTCAAGATCTATACGGACGAGGCAAAGGTCCGCGAAATCCTGGATATGGCGCGGGCATCCTATACGCACCGGGACGCGAGGATCGAAGGTATGACGGACGAGAGCGTGGAGACATTCTACTCCTGCATTCTCTGCCAGTCCTTCGCCCCCAGCCACGTCTGCGTGGTAAGTCCCGAGCGGACCGGTCTGTGCGGCGCATATAACTGGCTTGACTGCCGCGCTGCTTACGAGATCAACCCCGAAGGTCCCAATCAGCCGGTGCAGAAAGGCGCGGTAATCGACGANNGAGTGCATCGCGGCCATCCTGCCCATGTGCAACGCCATCATGACCGTTGACCGCGATTTCACCGACATGACGCCCTGCGGGATGAAATTCACCAGCCTTGCCGGTTCGGTCGGCGGCGGAGCACAGGTACCGGGATTCCTGGGCCACAGCAAGTACAACATCACCCAGAAAAAGTTCCTGCGGGGTGACGGCGGCCTCCTGAGGATAGCCTGGATGCCGAAGAGGCTCAAAGACGAGATATATGAGCGTCTGAAAAAGAGGGGCGAAGAGCTGGGATACCCCGACCTCCCCGACATGATCGCCGACGAAACCGTGGCAAAGACAGAGGACGAAGTCCTGGAGTACATAACGAAAAAAGGCCACCCCTGCTTGGGGATGGAAGAGTTGTTGTGAGAAGATGGGTAATAGGTAATGGGTTATAGGTAATGGGAAAGACAATGAAGATGGGTAATAGGTGATGGGTTATAGGTAATAGGAAAGACGAGAAGATGGGTGATGGGTAATTGGTAATAGGAGTGAATCTTTTGTTATTTCCCATTACCTATAACCTATTACCCATCACCTGTATTTTTCTTTCGAAAGGAGATATCGATGGCGTTAACGGGGATTCAGATCTTGAAACTTCTTCCCAAGACAAATTGCGGGGAGTGTAAGTTTCCGACGTGCCTTGCCTTTGCCATGGCCCTGGCCGCGGGAAAGACGGAGCTTGACTTATGTCCGCACGTATCAGCCGGGGCGAAGGACGAACTTTCCGACGCGGCCGCTCCGCCGATCCGGCAGATTTCCATCGGCGTTGACGACTACGGCATAAAGATAGGCGGGGAGACGGTGCTGTTCCGCCACGAGAAGACCTTTTTCAATAAGCCGGGTATCGCGGTTCTGATAACCGATGTGATGGATGACGGTGAAGTGGAGCGTCGCCTTACAGCGCTCGAATATTTCCGGTATGAGCGGGTTGGAGTCACGATGAAGCCCGAGATTGCCGCGATCAAGTATACGGGAAATAAGGAAGGTTTTCTTGCCGTCGTGAAAAAGGCCGCGGCAAGACCGTGTTCCGTGATTCTTATCTGCAATGATGCCGCGGTGATGAAAGAAGCTCTCGATATTATACGGGACAAGAAGCCTCTCATCTACGGTGCGACCAGGGAGAATTATGAAACCTTCGGTTCTCTTGCAAAGGAATACGTGTTGCCCCTTGCCGTTGTCGGTAATGGGTTCGACGATGTGGCGGGTCTCACTGAAAAACTTGTGGCCATGGGACTTAAAGATCTCGTAATCGATACCTCTTCCCGGGGCGTCAAGGATTCTTTTACCGACCAGGTCGCGATCAGGAGGGCCGCGCTTGTCTCCAAGTTCAAGCCCCTCGGTTTTCCGACGATTACCTTCCCCTGCGAAATGACGGACGACCCGATGAAGGAGACTCTCATCGCGTCGCTTTTCGTGGCGAAGTATGCGGGTATCATCGTCCTTGGCGATATTACCGGTGAAACGATATTTCCGCTCCTTCTCCAGAGACTGAACATTTACACCGATCCCCAGCGTCCGATGACGACAAAGGAAGGAATCTACCCCATCAATAATCCCGACGAGAATTCGCCGGTTGTCGTAACCTGCAATTTCTCCCTTACCTATTTCATAGTCAGCGGGGAGATTGAGAATTCCCGCGTGCCGAGCTGGCTTTGTATCATGGACACGGAAGGACTTTCGGTCATGACCGCCTGGGCTGCCGGAAAATTCGTCGGTGATCTCGTCGGCTCCTTCATAAAGAAGTCCGGGGTCGAGGAAAAGATCAAACACAGGAATCTCATCATCCCCGGCTACGCGGCCGCGATACTGGGCGATCTGGAAGAGGAACTGCCAGGCTGGAAGATACTGATAGGCCCGCGCGAGGCAGCGCACTTACCGGCATATTTGAAGACGATAGAAGATAGGTGATAGGTGATAGGTGATAGGTGATGGGGGTTGTGGGTAATTGTAAAGGTTAAGATCTTCCCGGATAGTCAGAGACCAATCGCATGGTTCCCATATGCTTCCTCCGTCATTCCGCCCCCTTCCTCCTCCGTCATTCCGGCGAAGGCCGGAAGCCAGGAGAGACTATGGATAAGGAATCACCATACGAAGGGACATCCAACCGTCCTCTTTAAACACTGTATGGGTGCTTTATATACGTATGCTTCCTGTTGTGTGAGAGATCTTCCTGGATTCCGGCCTGCGCCGGAATGACGGATAGAGAGAGCAAGAATGACGGATAGAGAAAAGCCTATTTTCCCCATTACCCATGACCTATTACCCATTACCCATCTTCACTGGAGGTTATCGTGTTTCTTATAGGTGAGAACTTAAATGTTATGTCTAAGAGGCTCGGCGAGGCGTTCCAGAACAGGGATGCGGGGCCGATCCAGGAGATGGCTCTGGCGGAAACTCGAGCCGGCATGGATATGATCGACCTCAATATCGGACCTGCGCGAAAGACCGGCCCGGACTTCATGGAGTGGCTCGTAAAGGTGGTGCAGGAGGTGACGGACCTGCCGCTTTCGCTGGACACCTCGAATGTTGATGCCATCGAAGCGGGATTAAGGGCTGCGAAAACGAGGCCTCTTATAAACTCCATTTCCGCACGACCCGAAAGGATGGAAGCCCTCATGCCCATGGCGAAGAAGTATAACGCACCATTTATCGGGCTGACGCTCAGCGCCGAGGGAATTCCCCGTGACGCCAATGAACGGGGACTGTGTGCGGCGGAGATTATGGCTGCCGCGGCAAATTACGGTATACCCGATGACGATATCTGGATCGACCCGATCATTCTTCCGGTGAATACCCAGCAGCTACAGATCCAGGGATGCACGGAATTCGTGATGATGCTTCCCGATCTTGCACCCTCCTCGAAGTCCACCTGTGGCCTGTCAAACGTCTCCAACGGCGTTCCCGGTCACTTAAGGGGTATAATGAACAGGACGTATCTTGTTATGCTCAAACGGTACGGCATGTATTCCGCCATAGTCGACGCCTTTGACAGGGAGCTCATCGCCATCGCGCGCGGAGAGGCGCGGGAACTGGAAGCGCTGATCCACCGGGTCATGGA
>DNYO01000324.1:2550-5024 GCA_003506795.1 Deltaproteobacteria bacterium | reverse complement strand
TTGTACGAGGGTGTACCGGGGATGCCGAATAAAGGCACAGCACCGGCGTTTATAACCGATATGTCTCCTGCTACCGGCAGCGGGTCGACAAACTTCGGGATCAGCGTGCCGGGCAGGAGTACCTGTTGAGCGAAGGTCTGTGCCCCGGCAATACCGACAGTGAACAGGACAAAAACCACTCCTGCCATTATAGCTACATATTTATTTTTCATAATTGTTTCTCCTTTCTTGTCGTCCAATTACTGCTTCATCTTCATGCAACGCAACCGCGCATTATGCATGGCCAGGAACGTCTTACGGCGTTATCGGGCCATATTCTTTGCCATTGATCTTCTCGATGTTCACATTGTCCCCTGAAACAATATAGATGGCGATAGGGACCGTTTTTTCGTTTTTCACAAATGTGTCCAATATCTTCGGGTCCGGATTGAGGATAGTGTAGATCTCCGTCGGCACTGAGCCCTTCATGCTCTGTATGATGTATCCATGTTCCGATTTTCCTATTTTTCCCATCGTGTTCATTTTCCGCACAGTCTGCGACCCACCGGTCTGCGCTCGCGGCTTTTCAGCTTCCCCCGTCTTTTCGACAGCGAGCAATTCCATGTCAAAGATGAGCACTTTGTTCGGTGGGATCCGCTGGCCCAGTCCTGCCCGTCCGTAGGCAAGACCTGGCGGCACGAACAACTGCCACCGGGAACCCACCTTCATCATCGGCAGCGCTTCAGTCCAGCCTTTGATGACGCTATCAGCCTTAACAACCACAGGTTCACTTTTCTTGTAGGAGCTGTCGAATTCTTCGCCGTTTATAAAGGTGCCCCGGTAGGCCACCTTGACCAGATCGTCGGATTTGGGAGAAATTCCGTTGCCCTTTCTCACAACTCGATACTGAAGGCCACTTTGAGTTGTCTTAACGCCCTTCTTCTTCTTGTTTTCCTCGAGAAATTTGTCTGATTCCTGCGCGTTGCTGACCATAAGTTCCTGGACTTTCCTGAATTGTGCTTCTCGAGTTCTCTTCTTGAGGTCTACTACGAGCTTTCTCATCTCCTGTGACTCCAGGAGAGGCTCTTTTTGGTTAAGCGCGTCCGCCAACCCCTGGACGAGTTTTTCGAGGTTGGCCTCAACACCGTCGGACCTCATGCTGAGGCCAACCTCGTACCCGATGCTGTAGCTTTCTTTGTCGTTTTGGGTCTCCAATGCCGGCGTAGATGTTGCCGCAACAACGGGAGTACTCACAAAAACTGAACAGTACGAAAACATTAATAGCCCAGCAATAATTACTTTCAACAAATTGTCGTACCTCCTTCCCAATCTGGGTTTCTTAGTGAACCGTAATCCTGATACCACGACAGACAATGTTGCCCTTTACATCCATGCCATCAGAACGCCCCGGATAAATTGTTCTCCCGGGCCGCAGGGTGGGTATTCCGAAGTTTTCCTCTTAAAATGGTACACGAATCGAAGTCACACTTTCTGTCATACATAATGACGATTATTTTGTAATCAATTTTGCTTTTCCCTGTCATGCGTTTCCGCTCCGTATTTTTCTGTTACGCGTCATACCGATTTTTCCTGCCAGTTTTTCCCCCTTTCCCATCCAGAAGCCGTCAATTGGATGACAACGTTCATCTTTAAGAAATTTTAGGCACAACGTTCTTTGAATCATCCTCCACTTTTTTCTTTTAGACGCAGTGTGTCCGTCTGTGCCGGTACCTCTGTGTCGAGACGTCATACAAAATTTGTTCCACCGGGTAAATACATCCTGTGAGACTCGCAAATCGCTTAATCACGGTATGTTATGAACACTTGCTTATGGCGGCTGTCCATTTTCCTGTCTGTCGAGACGAGATATTATCTTGTTCGAAAAGACAGAGTCTTGTATCGCAAGACATATCTCTCTTCAATCCCGTAATAACAGGGCAGTTTGTTTCACATGATCTTCGGATCGATGCGGAAAAGCTAGCTCCGTACCTGCGGCCTTGCAACCTGCGGCTTGTTCTGCCCTGATTGGGGGATCGGAGCCCTCTTAACAAAACCATAAGGATGGCGATTATATGTTTAAGAAGACACCGGACCGCGTGTTTCAGAACAGGGACCAGGGATATCGATATTGCGATGCAGCGTGCGCTGATTAACAGGAAAACGGGTGGATGAAATTAGGTTGGCATTTGTCGGGAATTTGTTTACAATCTCGCTGTACCGTTTGATGCTGACAACAGTCTTCCCGAAAAACAGCCGGGAACAGGGAAATTGCCTCCGCGAAGCGGCGGTATGCGGGGAAGCGAGGAAAAAGCTTTGAAACGCTGGCTGTTTCTGACCTCCATTCTGATCTTCGTAGTTGCCTGTTTTTACCTCTTCTTTACCACATATCAACGGGTAAAAAACGATGCCATAGAGGAATTGAACAAGCAGCAGCTGGCCCATGCCAGGCAGGCCCGGGCCGGGATCGAGGCCTTTTTTCAGCAATACGTGAAGAT
>DNYO01000324.1:0-2519 GCA_003506795.1 Deltaproteobacteria bacterium | reverse complement strand
ACCGTTCCCAACAATGAAAAGTACCAGGGGACTGACGTGTCCTACCGGGATTTTTTTCAAAAAATGAAAAATGATCTCACTCCGGTTGTAAGCGACGTCATCACCACCGTGAAGGGCGTCGAAAGATCGGTGGCCGTCCATTACCCCGCACTGAAAAAAGGTAAATTTAACGGGTCAGTGGCGGTTGTTGTCTCCGTCGATGTCCTCGCCGAGAAGTATCTTAAACCCATCCGGATCGGACAGACGGGCTATGCCTGGGTACTTAACCACCAGGGCACGGAACTGTACTGCCCGGTTCCCGGCCATATCGGCGTCTCCATATATGAGACGTCGGGCCGTTTTCCCAGCGTCATCGCCATGGCGGAAGAGATGATGAAGGGCGGGTCGGGGGTTACCACCTACGATTACGATTTTATCGCCAAACAGGAAACGAAAAAAATTCTGAAACACGCGGTCTACATGCCGATCAACGTCGGGAACACCTTTTGGTCGATCGTGGTGGCCACACCGGAAAACGAGGCCCTCGCCGCGATGAAGGGATTCCGTAACCGGTGGTTCGCAATCATCGGGCTCCTTGTTGCCGGGCTCTTTGTTTTTGTATTCTACACGGTCAAATCCTGGGCTATTCTGAGTGAGGCACGCAGACGTATGGATGCCGAAGAGGCATTGATACAAAGCGAAGCCAGGTACCGCTCGATCTTCGAAAACGCCGTTGAAGGCATATATCAGTCGACCCCCGATGGTCGCTTCATGAGCGTGAATCCGGCTTTTGCACGGATAACCGGTTACGACTCGCCGGAAAGGTTGATACAATCCATGTCAGATATCGGCAAACAGCTCTACGCTGACGCCGAAGACCGGCGTGCTTTTGAAGCCAGCCTCGAGAAAGAGGGGTTTGTGGAGAACCGGGAAGTCCGGCTCAAGCGGCGCGACGGGAAGATCATATGGGTTTCCCTGAATGGGAGGGCAATAAAGGACAAAGAAGGAAAGATTCTCCATTACGAAGGAACCATAGAGGATGTAACGGAGCACAAGATCACACAGATCCTGATCAGGGACGAGATGGAGTTCAACAGGACTCTCCTGCAGACATCCCCGGCTTTTTTTGTCGCCTTGAGCACCGATGGAAAGACTCTCCTCATGAATCAGTCGATGCTGGACGCAGTCGGCTATACAATGGAGGAGGTGTCCGCAGGGGACTATCTGTCGACTTTTGTTCCCCCGGAAGAACAGGAAGCCCTTCAGGAAATCTTTAAGCAGATCATGGCTTCCAACAAACCGGTGCGCTGCGAGAATCATCTCCTCGCAAGCGACGGGCGCAGGCTTCTTGTGGAGTGGCATGGCAGGTCCGTCAAGGACGAACAGGGCGGGTTGCAATACTTTTTTGGTGTTGGTGTTGACCTGACAGAACGAAAAATGGCCGAAGAGGCACTGAAGGAGGAGAAGGAAAAGCTTCAGACCCTTTCCGAAAATGCTCCTGTCGGGATGGTACTCATTAACCGGGAAGGCATCTTTACCTACGTGAACACGAAGTTCAGGGAGATGTTCGGTTACCGCCTTGATGAAGTACCCAACGGCCGAACATGGTTCAGAAAGGCGTACCCGGACAAGCAGTACAGGACGATGGTGATATCCACATGGATTGAGGATTTCGTCGGAAACGAGCCTGGGGAAAGGAAGCCCAGGACCTTTACCGTTACCTGCGGTGACGGAAGACAGAAGCTGATAACCTTTGTAACCCTCCGGCTTACCTCCGGTGTCCATCTTATGGTTTGCGAGGACATGACCGAGCTCAAGCGCCTCGAAGACCGGCTCCGTCAGTCTCAGAAGATGGAAGCCATCGGCAATCTGGCAGGGGGCGTGGCCCATGATTTCAACAACATTCTTACGACCATTATGGGGTACGCCAGCCTCGTCCAACAGGAAGTAGCGGACAGAAGCGTAGTCAAATCCCACGTGGAGCAGATTCTTTCCGCGGCTCAGAAGGCGGCCAACCTGACCCAGAGCCTGCTCGCGTTTAGCCGCCATCGGACCGTTTCCTTACGGCCTCTCAATCTTAATGAAGCCGTAAGAGGATCGCAAAAGTTATTGAGAAGGCTCCTTACCGAAGACATAGATTTCAGGCTGACGCTTGCCGGGACAGACACGACGATCCTCGCGGACGCCACCGAAATAGACCAGATCCTCTTCAACCTTGTCAGCAATGCCCGTGACGCCATGGCGAAAGGCGGCACACTCACCATTGAGACGGGTATCATGGAAATGGACAGCTATTACCTGGAAGCCCACGGGTTCGGAAAACCCGGACAATACGCCTTTATCGCCGTTTCGGACACAGGCGCTGGAATGGACGAGAGGACACGGGAGCGGATATTCGATCCTTTCTTCACCACGAAGGAAATCGGGAAAGGGACGGGGCTCGGCCTTGCCACGGTTTACGGCATCGTGTCGCAGCACAACGGCTATATCAACGTTTACAGCGAACCCGGCAAAGGAACGACCTTCCGCATGTATTTCCC
>DNYO01000120.1 GCA_003506795.1 Deltaproteobacteria bacterium | reverse complement strand
ACTGCCCCCGATATCATTGACTTGAACCCAGGGCCTACCGAGGTTTCAATCCCCGTGGAACATATCGTGGCCAGGGCGCCTCCAACTGCAATAAAGAGCCCTGCCATAAAGCTGCGCACGAGATAGTTGCCCGGAGTCAGGTTAGCCTTGTACTTGCCAGCATCGCCAGCCAGTTGAACGATTTCTACAGGTTTGTTCGCCATAGTCCCTCCTTTTTTACTTTACTTCATCCCGTTTTTTTATTGAAGATTGAATAACTAAAAGAACCATAAGATCAGGGTCGATATCAAGAGATTATTTGTAATAATATGTCATTCTGCGAGGGAAAATTTTGTCACCGTATCCATGTAGTCCTTCAATCCCAGCATCATGATATCGTTATGACCCGCCCGGGGGATAAAGAGAGAGGATTTCCTTGCAGCACCCGAGAGATCGTACAGGGCCCTCCCCTCAGTGGAAGGGATGATCTCATCCCATTCTCCATGAATGATAAGTGTCGGTATTTTCACGTCTTTTATCTTGAGGTCGTTGCCGAACCCGACGGGCTCGCCGGCATCTCTGAAAAGGTGTTCCACTCCCAGGCGGGCAATCTGGTTGCGGGCGCTGGCAAAGCCGCTTTCAACTATGAGCCCGTTGAAATCCTCCTGATAATGATAGGCAAGCTCTATAGCAGGGGCGCTTCCCAACGAGCGGCCCATGACGAAAAGATTTCCTGAGAACCCGCTGTCTTTCATGCAGGACACAAAATCATGGAAGATGGGATGGGCATCCTTGATCATGGCCGTACAGGTGGGGCTGCCATCGCTCCCACCGTATCCGCGGTAATCGGCCACGAAAAGGTTCAGCCCCCGCGCCGCATAGACGGGCGCCACATAGTCATAATCCGGCGCTACCTCACCATTGCCGTGAAAATACAGGATGTTGGGCCCGTCGCTTCGTGCCGGGTAGAAACGGCAGCAGATTGAAATGCCCTTCGCCACTTCCACGAAACGGTTTACGGCCTTTGGATTTTCGGAATCCGCTGCGACCTCCCGTCTGGGAAAGAAAAGCCGGTAGAGGATCTCCGGCCGGTCATACACTTCAAGTCCCTTGTCGAAATCCACCATAATATTTCCCTCCTCAGGGCTTTAAGGGGCGCTGAACGAACGGACGCATCCCCTCACCTAGATTAAGGGAAATTCCCCGCTCTTATCAAGACAGAAACCTGACTGTCCTTTCTTTTTTTACTCCCCCAAACAATATTTCTTGCACTCCTGTAATTTTTGTGCGATAATCGACCCCGGAGCATAGGAAGGAACAAGCTGTTCGTCACATACGCAGGAATTCCCAATTTTTGTTGTCTGTCCCATAGCGCAGTTCCTTTTCTTCCACATTCTATCAGGAGGTTTGAAGCATGGCAAAAGGAACTGTAAAATGGTTCAACGAATCAAAGGGTTTTGGTTTTATCACTGGTGATGACGGTACGGACGTGTTCGTGCACTATTCAGCCATTCAGGGCAGCGGATTCAAGTCCTTGTCCGAAGGCGAGCAGGTCAATTTCGAGGTCGTCAGCGGCCCGAAAGGCCCCGCGGCAGCAAACGTAGTGAAGGCCTAAGACACCTAAAAGCAGGCCCGGCGCAACCGGGCCTGCTTTTTCAACTTTACCCAATCCTATGGAACAGAATAAGATCAGGAATATTGCGATCATCGCGCACGTCGACCACGGGAAGACTACGCTCGTGGATCAGCTCTTCAGGCAGAGCGGGATGTTCCGCCACAACGAGATCGTCGAGGAGCGCCTCATGGACTCCATGGATCTCGAACGCGAGCGCGGCATCACCATCTCCTCAAAGAACGGCTCATTCGCGTATAAGGACCATTTCATCAACATCATCGATACCCCGGGACATGCCGACTTCGGAGGGCAGGTCGAGAGGGTCCTCAAGATGGCCGATGGTGTCCTGCTTCTTGTTGACGCCGCCGAGGGGCCGATGCCCCAGACAAGGTTCGTTCTCAAGAAGGCCCTTGGTCTGAAATTGCCCGTCATCGTCGTAATAAACAAGATCGATAAACCGGCTGCCCGTTGCGATTGGGTGGTAGACCAGGTCTTCGATCTCTTTGTCAAGCTCGATGCACCCGACGATATCCTTGATTTCCCCATCATCTACACTTCGGCAAAAGCCGGTTATGCCACAATGGACCATGCTGAGGCAGGCGACTCGATGATACCGCTCTTTGACATGATCATCGATTCAGTACCGCCTCCGACGGGAAACCCCGAGGCCCCCCTGCAGATGCTCGTGAGTTCGCTTTCCTATTCACCGTTTCTCGGCAGGCTTGCCATAGGGAAGATCACCTCCGGCGTCCTCAACCTCAACAAAGATGTGATCGTGGCGACGGAAGGCGTGCCCTCCTCTCCGGCACGGATCACGAAGGTCTACCGCTTCAAGGGAAGCGCAATGGAAGAGACGCAGATAGCAGGCACCGGGGAGATTGTCGCCGTGGCCGGCATGGATGTCATAACGATCGGTGAGACTCTCACGGATCCGGAAAATCCGGCGCCGCTGCCCGGCATCGACATCGACCCGCCGACGATCTCAATGAGCTTTATACCCAACGATTCACCCTTTGCCGGAAAAGAGGGACGCTTTCTCACGTCGCGTCACATCCGAGAAAGGCTCATGCGAGAGACACTCTCCGACGTGGCGCTTGTCGTCGAGGAGCTTGCCGATTCCATCGGTTACAAGGTCTCCGGACGCGGTGAACTCCATCTGTCTATACTCATAGAAAAGATGCGCAGGGAAGGCTACGAATTTCAGGTGACGCGTCCCAAGGTCATAGTCAAAGAGACCGACGAGGGGATTCTCGAACCATACGAGGAACTGACTATCGACGTTGACGAGCAGTATTCCGGAACCGTTATAGAAAACCTCGGCAAACGCAAGGGCCAGATGGTCCACATGCACCAGGACAAGGGGATCGTCAGGTTAAGCTATCGTATACCCACGCGCGGTCTCATCGGTTTCCGTTCACAGTTTCTCACGGAAACAAAAGGCACCGGCACGATGAACTACATCTTTGATGGTTATGACAGGCACGCCGGAGAAATGAAGAACCGGAACAACGGGGTCCTGGTGGTCATGGAAGAATGCACCACCGTGGCATATGCCCTTTTCAACCTTCAGGAAAGAGG